>NZ_JAPDKO010000016.1:0-33405 GCF_030398685.1 Apilactobacillus sp. EABW-1NA | reverse complement strand
CTTATTAATAATTTTTGTAAATCCTAAACCATTATAATAATCTTTAATGGCAGCTAATTTTAATTCTTTAGAAAACATAAAAGAACCCCTTAGGTTAGATTTCTCCAACTCAAGGGGTTCAGTTCAATTCGAAGTTAATCGAATGCTTTTTTATTATTTACTGTTTTTCAAATGTCTTTGTTGTAGGTAGTAAACCGGAATACCGATTAATGTTAATAGTAATCCGACTAATGCCAAACCAGTTTGAGTAATCAATGTTTCGGCAAGGATGAAGATACCACCAACTAAGGCGATGATTGGTACGATTGGGTACCATGGCACCTTGTATGGACGAATCATTTCTGGTTCCTTACGACGAAGCTTGAATACGGCAACGAATAGGAGACAGTTAAAGATCCACATAACGAACACTAACATGTCAGTTAATAGGTCAAAACTACCAGCAAAAATCATTAGAATAGCGATTACGAATTGGAAGATTCCAGAAGTGTAAGGGACGCGAGTCTTCTTTGAAAGTTTAGCGAACCAATCACTAAATGGAAGTGACTTGCTTTGACCCATGGCATAAGGAATTCTCATACCTGATAGGGTGTAACCGTTTAATGAACCGTAAACAGAAACTAGAATACCGATAGTAACTAACTTACCACCGAATTCACCGAATAGCTTGATAGCAGTTTCTGAAGCGGTGTTTTGGTTACCAGCAATGTGGTCAATTGGAAGTGTCTTTAAGAAGGCAACGTTTACCAATGTGTAGATAACCATAATCAAACTTAGACCGATAATGATGGCCTTTGGTAAGTTCTTCTTAGGGTTCTTAATTTCACCGGCAACGTCACAAACACCAATCCAACCATCATAAGCAAACATAGTTGCTAGTAAACCTGAACCAAAAGCAGTCCAGACATTGGCGTGATCACTTGGACTAATTGGTAAGAATGAAACGTGAACAGCACCAGGAATAAATAGACCAAAAATAGCAATTAAAATAATTGGAATTAGCTTACAAATAAGGGCAACTGTTTGAACGTTTCCGCTAATCTTTGATCCCAATAAGTTAATGAATAACACACTCAATGCCACAATGATTGCCATTGGGTTTAAGATGTTTGGGTTTAAATGGAATAGGTTAATTAATTGTGTTGAGAAAATGATTGCTTCAGCGGCAATGTTGGCAGGGTAGTAGACCAAGATTTGGGCCCAACCCATTGAAAAACCAGTTAGCGGACCATAAGTATAATCAAGATACTTGATGGCTCCACCGGTCTTAGGAATGGCAGCTGCTAATTCAGATACAGTCAAACCAGCACAGATGGTTAGTAATCCACCAACGATCCATGCTAAAACGGTTAGGGTAAATGAATGAGTGCTGTTAACAACACTGGCGGTCTTAAAGAACACACCGGCACCGATAACAGTTCCCATAACAGTTGAAAGAGCAGCCATCATGCCAATTCCACGTTTTAATTCGTTTTCTTGCATGACGAATTTCCTCCTATATAATTTTCATCTAAAAAAAGGAGGGGCCTAAATAGACACCCAACCTTTTTTCAAAAATAATATTAGTTATTATTTGTTTTCATTTTCAACATCGTGTTTACGTTGGAATTCAGCAATGTTCTTGTATTCAGTTTGAAGTTGACGACTCAAACGAATATAGATAGGAGCTAATTCACGGTAAACCTTGTAGTTGTCAGGATTTGGCTTGTGGGCGTTAGTTACTCCAACGAAGTCCTTAACCTTTTCTAGGTCATCGATGATACCTAATGAGTACATACCTAATGTGGCAGCACCTAAAGCAGTACCTTCGAAGCTTTCTGGAATGTTAACATCTTGTTCGAAGATGTCAGCTAACATTTGACGCCATAATTCTGAACGAGCAAAACCACCAGTAGCTTGAATACTTGTTGGTTTACCAACAACTTCTTCTAAGGCAAGACTAACGGTGTATAGGTTAAACACGATTCCTTCTAGAGCAGATCTAATCATATGAGCACGAGTGTGAATACGAGTTAGACCGAAGAATGAACCACGAGCGTTAGCGTCCCAGATAGGAGCACGTTCCCCACCTAAGAATGGGTGGAATAGTAATCCATCAGAACCTGCTGGAATATTTGCGGCGATTTCAGTTAATAAGTCGTATGAATCCATGTGCATTTGTTCGGCAGTAACCTTTTCAGGTGCACATAGTTGATCTCTTACCCAACGGAAGACGATACCACCGTTGTTAACAGGTCCCCCGACAACCCATTTGTCTTTTGATAAGTAGTAACAGAAAACACGACCCTTAGGATCAATAACAGGTTTGTCAGTAACGACACGAACGGCACCAGAAGTACCAATTGTAACAGCTAGAACACCTGGCTTAATAGCGTTAACACCAAGGTTAGCTAATGGACCATCTGAAGAACCGATAACGAATGGAGTATCTTCATCGATACCAATTACATTAGCGTAAGCTTTGTTTAGTCCCTTGAATTGGTATGTAGTGTCAACTAATTCAGGAAGTTGGTCACGTGATACACCAGTTAATTCAAGTGCTTCTTCGTCCCAATCCATCTTGAAGATGTTGAACATACCAGTAGCATTGGCAATTGAGTAATCTTCTTTTAATTCACCAAATAGTTTGTATAGGATGTATTCCTTGATACCTACGAAGTAGGCAGCTTTGTCGTATACATCTTTTCTTTCATTCTTCAACCACATTAACTTGGTTAGAGGAGTCATAGGGTGAACTGGAGTACCAGTCTTTTCGTATAATTCCTTAGCCTTACCGCTTTCCTTTAGTTGGTCAGCGTAGTTAACGGCACGGTTATCAGCCCATGTAATAGCACGAGTTAATGGTTTGTGGTTTTCATCAAGTAAAATCAAACTGTGCATAGCACATGAGAATGAGATACCCTTCAATGTACCATGTTTAAGGTCAGCCTTACGTAAAACTTCAGTTAGACCTGCAAGCATGGCAGAGAAGATTTCTTCTGGATCTTCTTCGGCCATATCTGGAGTATCTTGGTATAAAGGATAACCATCGTTTGAGTATCCCTTAACTTCTCCATCGGTATCGTACAAAACAGTTTTTACACTGGTTGTTCCAATATCAACACCAATGATGTAGTTCATAACATAACTTCCTTTCGATCTAAAAAGAGAGACTTAATTTATTTTTTAATAATGTTAACTATTATAATAAAATCCGCATAAAAAGTCATCACTAATTTATTTAGTTACCGCTTTCATTATATTGAAAACAAAAGGCCGATTCAAGTGTTTTAACGTGTTTTATAGTAATTTGCAGTCATTATGATTATAATAAGGTTAATTGTATAAAAGAGGTGAGTGAATGGATACCAGAATGTCTTTGTATCATCAAAAACCAAAGTCTACTAAAAACTACGGCCAGTTTTTTAAAAAATATGCATGGTTAATTTCAATTTTAATTGTTTTATTAGGTTCAATCTTTGGATATGTTGCATACCAAAGTTATGAAAATAATATGATTAATAAGTATCAAGTTAAGGGAATCATGATTAGTCAATCAAACGGTTATATTGATTTCGTAACCCTAGCTAATACCGGCCAAAAGTTTGTCTACATTCGTGCCAGTCAAGGTGCTACATATACAGATGATGACTTTAGTGATAATTTCCAGCGAAGCCAGGGGTCTGGTTTGCAGGTTGGTTCTTACCATGTTTTTAGTACGCAAACCGCGATTAAGGATCAATTGAAGAACTTTACACGAGAAGTTGGCGATGACTACGGAACATTACCACCATTAGTAGAGGTGACTTCGCCTTTATCAGATGATCAGGTTCACCGACTTTCTGAATTCATTTACATGGTTCATAAATACTATGACACCAACGTAGTTGTAAGAAGTAGCACGAGTGTCTTCAATCGATTAGACAAAAAGATTGATCATGACGTGCAGTTCTTCAGTGGAAACGTGAATAATAAACGTGCTAATTTTATCGAAGTGAAGAATAATCGAAAGATTAATATTGATGGTTCAAACGTTTACGTTAACCAGATTGCCTTTAACGGTAACAAGAAAGGTTGGCAACAGTATCTATTGAAGAATCAAGACCGTTAATAAATATCGATATTAATGAAGATATTTGCTAAAATAGAATATATATTAATTCGAATTTAAGTAGGGGAACCCAGAATGTTAGAACAATTTCAAAAGTATTTTAACAAGCTTGGATATGACAAACAGACGCTGATTCAAGAACGTGTCTATCCAATTATCAAGAACCACGATAGTGTCTTAGGACTATCACCAACCGGATCTGGAAAGACAGTTGCATTTTTAATTCCAAGTATCGAAATTCTAGAACCTGAAGGTGGTTCACAATTACTAATCATCGAACCATCTCAAGAACTAGCAATTCAAACCGCAAAGGTAGCCAGAAACTGGGCTAATTTGCGTGGAATGAAAGTGTTAGCCTTAACTGGTGGTGCCAACATCAAACGTCAAATGGAACGTTTGAAGAAACATCCTGAAGTAATCGTTGGTACAGCAGGTAGAATCAAAAACTTAATCGACGACAAAAAATTAAAAACACATCTTTTTTCTACTATTATAATTGATGAAGCTGACGATCTATTACAAGGTGAAACTTTGACCACGGTTAGGGACATTGTTTCTTCCATGATGTCAGATGTTCAATTGGAATTCTTCTCAGCTACAGCGACACCAATTCTAAATCAACTATCAGGTTGGTTTGGTAACCGTGACATCCAAAAGGTTGACGTTCGTGCAGAAGACAAGACGCAAGGTCACGTTGAACACGGTATGATGAACGTCTTACGTAAGAACAGAAACAAGATGTTGGCACGTTTACAGCACGTTGCTGGTTTTAAAGCATTGGTATTCTTCAATCAAACCGTTGATTTGAATAAGACTTATAGTTTCTTCGTTCATAATCACTATCAAGGTGTGGCCAAACTAACATCTGATCAAAATCAAACTAAGCGTCAAAAGGCGATGGATGATTTCAGATTAGGTCGCATCAAGTTATTACTAACCACTGATGTTGCCGCTCGTGGTTTGGATATTGCTAAACTTCCAGCAGTTGTTAACTACGATTTACCTGATGAAGCTATTGACTATGTTCACCGTGTTGGTAGAACCGGTCGTATGGGTGAAGACGGAATGGTAATTAACTTCGGTGATGATCATGATTTAAGAGACTTGAAGAACCTATTATCTGATTATGATTTTGAATTCCAACCAAGGTACTTCTATAAGAATAAGATTGTAAAGTCGGTTCCAAAGACTGCCGAAAAGGTGGCTGAAGTGGTTGAAAAACCAGCTAAGAACGACAAATCTTCTAAGGACGAATCAAGTAAACCTCGTGTTAAGAAGGTTAAAAAACAAGTTGTTTCTAACCCAGCACCTAAAAAACGTGTCAAGAAAAACAAGCATACCAAGAACAAAGGAATGCGTAACAAATGGCGTAAAAACAACAATAAGTTGGTTTAATAAACTTTACATTATTTTATTAAAATGCGACAATATTAATTGTCGTTTTATGGCTCCATAGCACAACTGGATAGGGCGACCGCCTCCTAAGCGGCTGATCTCGGTTCGATTCCGAGTGGGGTCATAAAAAAGGAACTCACATTTATTAGGTGAGTTCCTTTTTTTATATTTACATAACTTTTACATTAAAATGACTTTAAATTTACAAATTGCCGATATACTAAGCTTGTAACATAAAATATTGGTTAGGAGATATTGATATGATTAAAATGAATAAGGTTCTATCAATTGCTTCAGTTGTTTTAGTTTCAGGTTCACTATTAGCTGCCTGTGGTAGTACAAGCGGTTCACAAGCTAGTGGGGATGTATCAGTTGTCGGTTCAACTGCTTTACAACCATTAGTCGAACAAGCTGCAAAGGATTACCAAAAGGATAATTCAGGTGTTAACATTTCTGTTCAAGGTGGCGGATCTGGAACAGGATTAAGCCAAGTTCAATCCAATAGCGTTTCAATCGGTAACTCAGATGTGTTTGCCGAAAACCAAAGTGGAATTGACGCTAGCAAGTTAACAGATAACAAGGTTGCCGTAGTTGGGATGGCACCAGTTGTTAACAAGGGCGTGGGTGTTAAGAACATTTCACTAGAAAACCTAAAGAAGATTTTCGAAGGTAAGATTACTAACTGGAAAGAACTTGGTGGTAAGAACCAAAAAATTGATGTTATCAACCGTGTAAAGGGAAGCGGAACTAGATCTACTTTCGAAAGTAATGTTTTGAAGGGTGCTTCGGCTATCCAAACCCAAGAACAAGATTCTAACGGTGCAGTAAAGAAAATTGTTTCAACTACTCCTGGAGCAATTAGTTACCTAGCATTCTCATTCATTGACAGTAGTCTTCAACCACTATCAATTGACAATGTTGCCCCAACAGACAAGAATGTTGAAACCAACGCTTGGAAGATTTGGTCGTATGAACACATGTACACACCAAAGAAGGCTGACAAGAACGCTACTAAGTTCATCAAGTATGTTGAATCTGATAAAGTTCAAAAGACTTTAGTTAACAAGTTAGGTTACATCAGCATTTCAGACATGAAAGTAACCAAGGACAGTAACAACAAAATCGTAAAATAAACCAATGACAAGAGATCAGTTTAATTAAGATGGTCTCTTTTTTTTGTACCATTTTCTAAAATTTACATAAAATTTACAAAAAATCTAAATTAGATTTACATTAAATCGGTATACTTGTATTTGTAAATTAAAAAAGGATGATTTTATTATGATAAAAATTAAGAAGTTAGCGATTATGACATCGGCAGTCTTATTCGCTGGAACAGTACTAACAGCGTGCGGAGTAAACTCTGCATCAAACGATAAAATTACAGCGGTTGGATCAACTGCTTTACAACCGTTAGTAGAAGAAGCAGCAAACGATTACCAAAAGGACCACAAGGGCCTATCAATTACGGTTCAAGGTGGGGGTTCTGGTACCGGTTTGAGTCAATTACAAGCTAAGGCCGTTACAATAGGGAACTCAGACGTGTTTGCTGAAAATCAAAAGGGAATTAAAGCCAAAGACATCGTCGATCATCAAGTGGCGGTAGTCGGAATCACACCCGTCGTTAACAAGGGCGTGGGAGTTAAGAACATCAGTATGAAGAATTTACAAAAGATTTTCGAAGGTAAGATTACCAATTGGAAACAAGTTGGTGGTAAGAACTTGCCAATCGAAGTTATTAATCGTGTTAAGGGTAGTGGTACCAGAAACACATTTGAAGCAAATGTGATGGATGGCCACAGCACCGTTAAAGCACAGGAACAAGACTCAAACGGAACAGTTAGAAGAATCATTGCTACCACTCCTGGAGCAATCAGTTACCTATCATTCTCGTTTGTCGATAAGACCATTCAATCACTATCAATTGATAACGTGAAACCAATTGATAAAAACGTTGAAACCAACGCTTGGAAGATCTGGTCATATGAACACATGTTCACAGCTAAGAAGGTTAGTGACAACACTAAGAAGTTCTTGGCATACATGAATTCAGAAGAAGTACAAAAAGGTTTAGTAAAGAAATTAGGTTACATTAGTATCAGTGATATGAAAGTGAAAAGGGATGCTAACAACAAAGTAATCAACTAATTGGAGGAAGACTCATGGAAATTAATAAGAAAATATTAATGCCATCCAAGGAAACACGCCAAGAAAGATTTGGTCGTACTTTAAGTTTTATCAGTATTTCAGCAATTGTCGTCTTGGTGGCTTTGATTTTATACTTCATCATCTCAAAAGGGATTTCTACCTTTACTGACAACCACGTTAACTTGTGGGACTTTATCAGTAGACAAGATTGGTCACCTTCAACCATCGGAAAAGATGGTAAACCAGAAGTAGGAGCACTACCTATGATTGTGACATCATTCAGTGTTACTTTCCTATCTGCCTTACTAGCAACACCATTTGCGATTGCCGCAGGGATTTACATGACAGTCATCGGCCCTAAGAAGAGCCGTGGATTCCTACAAACTGTTATTGAATTACTAGTTGGTATTCCTTCAGTTGTTTACGGTTTTATCGGTTTAACCATCATCGTTCCAATTGTAAGAACTTTATTCGGAGGAACTGGTTTTGGGATTCTATCAGCAACATTAGTATTGTTCGTCATGGTTCTTCCAACCATTACATCACTAACTGTTGATAGTCTAAACGCCGTACCAAAGCATTTATCTGAAGCATCACTTGCTTTAGGTGCCACTCGTTGGCAAACCATTTACAAGGTTATCCTAAGATCAGCAACTCCAGGTATCTTAACAGCCATCATCTTTGGAATGGCCAGAGCATTCGGTGAAGCCTTAGCCGTACAAATGGTAATTGGTAACGCCATCTTGATGCCTAAGAACTTGATTACACCATCATCAACATTAACCAGTCAATTAACTACCGGAATTGGTAACACTGTCATGGGAACTCTAGGAAACAATGCCCTATGGTCATTAGCCTTGGTTCTACTTCTAATGTCACTATTCTTTAACATCTTGGTTAAGTTAATTGGAAAGAGAGGTAAGTTCTAATTATGAATCCAAAAGTAGTTAATAAAATTGCGACCGGCGTGATTTACGGTCTAGTAATTCTAGTCGTTGCAATTCTAGCAGCCTTAATCGGTTACATATTGGTAACCGGTGTGCCTCACATCTCATGGCACTTCTTAACCAGCCCAGCTCAATCATTCTTAGCTGGTGGGGGAATTAGAGATCAACTATTTAACTCAATCTACTTATTAGTTCTTACATTAATCATTTCATTTCCTATTGCATTAGGTGCCGGAATTTACTTAGCTGAATACGCTCCTAAGAACTGGTTTACTGAAATCATTAAGACAACTATCGAAGTATTAAGTTCACTTCCATCAGTTGTTGTGGGACTATTCTGTTACCTATTATTCGTTGTTCAAATGAGAATGGGATTCTCAATCCTATCAGGTGCGATTGCACTTACATTCTTCAACTTACCTCTATTAACCAGAAACATTGAAACATCACTAGAATCAGTTTCATCACTACAAAGAGAAGCTGGACTATCACTTGGCTTATCACAATGGAAGACAATCACTGGAATCATCCTACCAGCCGCAGTTCCTGGAATCATCACAGGGATTATCCTAAGTGCCGGTAGAGTATTCGGTGAAGCTGCCGCATTGATTTACACAGCCGGTCAAAGTGCTCCATTCGTTGATTACAGTAACTGGAACATCTTCTCAGACACTAGTTTCTTAAACCCACTACGTCCGGCAGAAACACTAGCTGTTCACATTTGGAAGGTTAACTCAGAAGGAATCACTCCTGATGCTAACGCTATCTCAAGCGGATCATCAGCCGTATTAATCATCGTAATTCTACTATTCAACATTTTCGCGCACTGGATTGGAAACCGTTTGTACAAGAAAATGACTTCTAGTAAGTAAGGAAGGTTTAACATGAAAAACTACAATTTAAATCAACAATATGTACGTGACTTCGCAGTCGAAAACGCAATTGAAGCTCACCATGTAAACGTTTCTTATGGTGAACACCAATCAATTTTTGACGTATCACTATCATTTCCTCGTTTTAAAGTAACTGCCATGATTGGTGCTTCTGGATCAGGTAAGTCAACTTTCTTACGTTCAATCAACAGAATGAATGATAACGTGGCGACTGTCGATGGCGACATTATGTATAGAGACGTTAACATCAACGACGATAAGATTAACGTTTACGAATTAAGAAAACACATCGGAATGGTGTTCCAACGTCCCAACCCATTTGCTAAGTCCATTCGTGAAAACATCACTTTTGCACTTAAGAAGCACGGTATCAAGGACAAAAAGGAACTAGACGAACGTGTTGAAACCAGTCTAAGAGAAGCAGCTTTATGGGATGAAGTAAAGGACAAACTAGACGAAAGCGCGCTATCACTATCAGGTGGACAAGCTCAACGTTTATGTATCGCACGTGCGATTGCCATGAAACCAGACGTGTTACTACTTGATGAACCAGCATCAGCGCTAGATCCAATCTCAACTTCAAAGATTGAAGATACACTAAACCGTTTAAAGGAAAAATACACAATCATCATTGTTACTCATAACATGCAACAGGCTTCTAGAATGAGTGATTACACTGCATTCTTCCACCAAGGCCACTTAATTGAATTCAACAAGACTTCTCACATCTTTACCAGACCAAAGATGCAAGCAACAGAAGACTACATTTCAGGAAACTTCGGGTAGGTGAATTACATGACTTCTATTTTAAAAACAGAAAACGTTCATTTATACTACGGTGAAAAAGAAGCCCTACATGGCTTTGACATCGAATTTGAACAAAACGAAATCACTGCTTTAATCGGACCATCCGGTTGTGGTAAGTCAACATTTCTAAGATGTTTAAACCGTATGAATGACCTAAGAAATAACACAACAGTTACTGGTAGTTTTAAAATTGGTGATCAAGACATCTATGCACCAACTACTGACATGACCGAATTAAGAAAAGAAATCGGAATGGTATTCCAACAACCAAACCCATTTCCTTTCTCTGTCTACGACAACGTGGCATATGGTTTAAGAATTGCCGGTGTTAAGGACAAAAAGGTATTAGACGAAGTAGTTGAAAAGAGTCTAAAGCAAGCTGCCGTTTGGGACGAAGTAAAGGATGACCTAAACAAGAATGCCTTATCATTCTCAGGTGGTCAACAACAAAGAATTTGTATCGCCAGAGTGTTGGCGGTAAAACCTAAGATTATTTTGATGGATGAACCTACTAGTGCGCTAGACCCAATCTCAAGTGCCAAGATTGAGGATACTCTGTTAGAATTAAAGAAAGATTTTACAATCATCATCGTTACTCACAACATGCAACAAGCATCAAGAATTGCTGACAAGACAGCATTCATGCTAAACGGGGATTTAATTGAATACAACAAGACTTCTAAGATGTTCTTAAATCCTGACAAGCAACAAACTAGTGATTACTTAAATGGAGAATTCGGATAGGAGAGCTGATTATGAGTCAAACATTTAACGACAAACTAAAAGTACTACAAAAGACCTACATGAAGATGGGAATTAATGTTTCTGATCAAATTTATCAATCAATCAAGGCCTTCACTGAAAACGACCAAAAACTAGCTACCGAAATTGTAAATCGCGATAGCAAGGTTAATGACGAAGAAGTTGACCTAGAAAAAGAAGCACTAAACTTAATAGCATTAAGACAACCAGTTGCTTCTAACTTCCGTTCAATCATCACTTTATTAAAGGCTAGTTCTGATTTGGAACGAATTGGTGATCACGCATCATCGATCGCCAGAGAAACTCTTCGTATCAACACAGAAAGTCGTATTCCAGAAGTGAACGAAGCTATTAACCAAATGGCCTTAAAGATTAGGGGAATGCTTGAATCATCATTGGATGCTTATGTTCATGCTGATCAAGAAGCAGCAAAGCTAGTCGCTCAAGAAGATATATTAATCGATAAGAAGTTTGTTTTAGCTAAAAATCTAATCGTTTCTGAAATGGAAAAGAATAGTGATAAAATTGAACTAGCAACTATCTACTTAATGGTAGTTCGTTACCTAGAACGTATTGGAGATCATATCGTTAACTTATCAGAATGGATTGTATATAATGCAACTGGTAAGATTGTTGAATTAAACCCTGGTAAGATTGAACCAGAACTGATTGCCAAGGAACTAAAAAACAGTCAAAAATAGGGAGGTTTAGATGGGATGCAAAGTCTGTTGTTAGTAACAAAACAATTAAGATTAGCCGCTGATGTAAGTCAATTAGCGTTGCAAGATGAATACTTTGTTAATAGCGTTAGTGATGATGAAGATATCGAAATTATGGCTAAAAAGAACAACGTCTTTGCCGTCATTATTGATTTATCAATCTTTGAAGACTTTAGTCACGTTAAAAGGCTGATTGAACAAGTTACTAAGACATTCTCAGGCCCTATTATTACTTTTGATGACCACTATGATAATCAAAAAGAAAGAGATTGTTTTGAATTAGGAGTCAACGATTACTTCAGTGACTTCGTTGATGCCCAAAGAATCATGTTAAGAACATTAAAACGTGTCAAAATATATGATGAGATGGTAGAGGATAGCGATAAGACTAAACGTAAAGAGCATTTTAAGGACTTTGAGATTAGTCTGAAGCATTTTCAGGTAAAGTATAAGGGAGAGGTTTTAAACTTCACACCGAAGGAATTTAACATCTTCTATTACCTAATCAGACATCATGACCAGGTATTGAGTAGAGAACAAATTTTTAACGGTGTCTGGCGTGAAGATCGAGACGATGGGGATGCATTTATATCATCTCGTATCGTTGATATGCACGTTAGTCACGTTAGAGATAAGCTCAAAGATTTACCCGGAAACGACGTTGAAATTAAAACAGTTCGTGGATTTGGATACGTATTACAATGAAAAAATCCCGCTTGGTTATTCCAAGCGGGATTTTTGTTTTGGGTTTTATTAGTTTAAGAATGCAGTAACTGCAGCTGCTAGAATAATGATAACTAAACCGATTATTGTAACAACCATTTCTTTTTTAGTCTTGTTTTGGTGTAGGAAGTAGATACTAGTTAGAGTAGCTAATACAACAGAAGTTTGTGATAGTACGAAACCAGTAGCTAAACCATTCATTTTAGGTTCTGCAGAGATTAAGTAAGTTAAAGCTGCAAATCCGAAGAAGAAACCTGAAATGATTTGTAGATAAGAAGACTTAGTAGCAAATACATTGTTGTTCTTAACGTGGAACAAGCAGTATACAACAGCAACTAAGAACATTCCAAGAGCTTGTGGGAAGAACGCATGCATACCGTCTAAGTGACTTGATGCTTGAGGTGCAGCTGAGTAACCCCAGTAACCAATAACACCGATAACTAAAAGACCAATTGCTTTCTTTAAGTCAGCAGAGCTTTTAGTATCTTTATGTTCTTGCCAAGCAGTCATAGTAGCACCAATGATGATTACGATTAAAGCAACGAAACCAATGATACGGTGTGATTCTGAGTGCCAGTTACCTAATGCAAACACACCCCATAGTGCAGTTACAATTAATTGTAACGCAGTGGTGATAGGCATTACTCTAGAAGATCCAACTAATTCAAAGGCTTTAAATGACATGATTTGTCCGAAAGCCCAACCAGCACCTGAAAGTAATGCAAGTGCAAAATCCATACCAGTCGGAATTGAATTACCTGAGATTAAAAGAAAAATAGCAGCGAAAATAAGTGTTCCTAGAGTGGAACCATAAATTTGGTTAGTAGGTTTGCCTCCAAATAATGAAGCAATTGTAGGGTATAGACCCCAACCTAGAACTGGACCTAGTCCAATTAATAAAGCAACAGCGTTCAAAGCGTGTCCTCCTTATCCTTATATATTATTTCTATAATTAACAATTTACCACAAGTGTTGGTATCATAGTTAGAAATCAAACGTATTTCATTTAAACTTAAATAAATCTTAAGTTTTAAAACGCCTAAAGTAATATAACATATTTATTAGGGACTATGTTTTAAAAAGTGTAATGAAATCGTTTTCATTTCCCAAGAAGTATGTTATATTATTTTTACGGAAAAGTAAAGCGCTTACATTCAGGAAACATAAAATTATTTTTAATAAAAGAAGGGGTATTAAACTATGCCATTTGTTGTATTAGTATTAGGAATATTATTGCTTTTGTTCCTAATCATTAAATGTAAATTAAATACATTTATTTCATTAATTGTTACATCTGTTATTGTTGCGTTAGGTTTAGGAATGAACCCAGCACACATCGCTGTTTCCATTAAAAACGGTATCGGAAGTTCTTTGGGGGAACTAGTTATCGTCTTTGGATTTGGTGCAATGATTGGTCGTTTAGTTGCTGATGCTGGTGGTTCTTATAGAATTGCCAGAACACTAATCGATCTATTCGGAAAAAAGAGACTTCAATTTGCAATTGTTGTTGCTTCATTTATTATCGGAATGTCATTATTCTTCGAAGTTGGATTGGTTCTATTAACTCCAATCGTATTCGCCGTTGCACTAGAAGCTGAAGTTCCATTCGTTTACCTAGGTATTCCAATGGCAGCTGCATTATCAGCTACTCAAGGATTCCTACCACCACAACCTGCTCCAACTGCAGTTGCTACTGCTTTAGGCGCAAACATTGGTCAAACACTTCTATTAGGTATTATCGTTGCTATTCCTTGTGTGATCGTAGCCGGTCCTTTATACACAAAGATTGCTAAGAAGGTTGCTCCAGAAACATTCGTTGTAAAGACTTCACTACCAGCATTTGGTGAAATGAAGAAGTACGATTTAAAGGACACTCCAAGCTTTGGAATTGCCGCATTTACTTCATTACTACCAGTTATCTTAATGGCTATTTCCACTGTTTACGACATGGTATTTAACGGTGGTAAAGCCGTTGAAAATCCACATGGTATTGGTGCTGTTATCGCTATGTTTGGTAACCCAGTTATTGCCATGATTGTTACTTTACTATTTGCTATCTGGGCAATGGGCTTCCACCGCGGTAAGAAGATGGAAGATATCACAAATACTGTTACTGAAGCCATTAAGTCAATCGCTATGCTACTAATGGTTATCGGTGGTGGATCAGCATTCAAGCAAGTATTAATCGACGGTGGTGTTGGTAAAGCCGTTCAAAACGTAATGGGCCACGCTAACCTATCACCAATCATTTTAGCTTGGTTAATCGCTGTTATCCTACGTGTTTCATTAGGTTCAGCTACTGTTGCAGGTATGACTGCTGCTGGACTAGTAACTCCATTAATGCACTCAATGAGCGTCAGTCCCGTATTAATGGCACTAGCAATTGGTGCCGGTTCACTTGCCGCATCACACGTTAATGATGCCGGATTCTGGATGTTCAAAGAATACTTTGACTTAAACGTAAAGCAAACATTAAAGATTTGGACTGTACTAGAAACTATCATTTCCGTTACTGGATTATTGATGGTACTTCTATTAAGTCTATTCATTCACTAATAAATATAGATACGAAAAAAGCAATGAGATAAATTTTTATCTCATCGCTTTTTTTATTTTTCTTTATGATTAACAAAGACCACTAATTTTGACCAGAAGTAGTTGAAAATAATTACAACTAATTGAGCGAAGATTTTTAGTAGATCAAAGTTATTTTCGCTAATAATTGAAACACCAATCATTAGGATGATTTCTTCTAAAATTAATGAAGCCACACGGCCAAGGAAGAAAGAAATCATTTCTGTAATGTATTCTTTAACAGTGTTCGCCTTAGATTCGAACACCCATTTACGATTAGTAAAGTAAGCAAATAATACACTGGCTACCCAAGCGATTAGTGTGTTCCAGAATACGTCCATGTTTGGTAGTAGGTGATAAAGCACTAATGCAACAGCAATGTCGATAACAGTGGTTAATACACCCCAAAACAAGTAAGCAATTACTTGCTTGTATTTATTCCACAAATTTTTCATTATTTCTTCTCTTTCACAATATATTTAGGACGATGCTTTGTTTCTAAGTAAATCTTTCCAATGTAGTTACCAACGATTCCTAGACAGAATAGTTGAACACCGTTGATTAATAGAATGATTGATACTAGTGATGGCCATCCAGATACGGATCCGCCGAATAAAATAGCTCTTAAAATAACAAAGATTAGTCCAATCAATGATAGGAAGAATGAAACACCACCGACCCAGGTTGCCACTTTAAGTGGGACATCTGAGAAGTCGACAATTCCTTCCAATGAATATTCAAGTAGTTGGTATAGTGACCAGTGTGATTCACCGGCAGCTCTTTCAACACCATCGTATTCGATGTATTTAGTTTTAAAACCGACCCAACTAAAGATACCTTTAGTGAAACGGTTGTATTCAGTTAATTTCAAAACATTGTCAACGTATTGACGAGTCATTAGACGGTAATCTCTAACGTTTTGTTTGATTTCAACGTCAGACATTTTGTTGATAACCTTGTAAAAACTTGAAGATAGGAAAGCTCTCACAAAGTTTTGTTTTCTACTCTTTTGCACACAGCCAACGACGTCGTAATCGTCTTCTTTTATGTACTTAATCATTTGAGGAAGTAATGCAGGTGGATCTTGTAAGTCCACGTCCATAACAGCAACATAGTCACCGCCAACGTTTTCTAATCCAGCTGACATTGCAGATTCCTTACCAAAGTTACGTGAGAATGATACGTAATGAACGTTTTCATCGTTTTCACGTAACTTCTTAATTTCTTCTAAAGTGTTGTCAGAAGAACCATCATTAATAAACCAGTATTCGTGATTGTAGTCAACGTGGTTAGCGTGCATTTCGCTGAAGACACGTTCGACTTCATCATAAAAGATTTTAATGGAAGGTTCTTCATTATAACAGGGTACAATTAAACCAATAGTTTCCATAATTGTAACCTCCTTCATTAATCCATAATTATTTATATTTTATCATAATACTTCAAAAAGGTTTTCATAGATAGCACTAAATTTTTATTAAGATGTATTTATGGTCGGCAACCGCGTCATTATTTTGTTATAATTAAATAAATATACTTTTTTGTGGAGGCATAATCTTGAAAAAACCGATTAAAGTGATGACCATCTTTGGAACTCGTCCAGAAGCTATTAAGATGGCTCCAATCATTCTAGAAATGAAAAATAATTTAGATGAGTTTCAACCCATCACAGTTTTGACTGGCCAACATAAAGAAATGCTAGATCAAGTTATGGATATTTTCCATATTGAAGCTGATTACAATTTACACGTAATGAAAGCACAACAAACATTAAGTTCAATTACAACCACTGTCATTAACAAACTAGACAGTATTATTAACGAAGCAAAACCTGACATCATCTTGGTCCATGGTGATACCACAACCACATTTGCCGCTGCAGTCAGCGCATTTTACCACCAAATTCCACTAGGTCACGTTGAAGCGGGACTTAGAACTTGGGACAAGTACTCACCATATCCTGAAGAAATGAACCGTCAAATGACCGACATTCTTTCAGATGTTTACTTTGCACCAACTGAATTAAGTAAAGACAATCTATTAAAACAAAACCTAAAAGAAGACCGTATCTATATTACAGGGAATACCGCAATTGATGCGTTAAAACAAACCGTTGATAGAAATTATCACCACAGCGTGTTAGATGATATCGACAAGACTCACAAGATTATTCTATTAACCATGCACCGTCGTGAAAACCAAGGTGAACCAATGCGTCGTACCTTTGAAACAATCAAAGACGAAGTATTGAACAGAAAGGATATCGAAGTCGTATATCCAGTTCACTTGAGCCCAGCAGTTCAATCTGTTGCTCACAGCGTGTTTGATGGGGTGAACAGAGTGCACCTAATCGAACCATTGGATGTTGTCGATTTCCATAACATGGCAGCCCGCAGTCATTTCATCATGACTGACTCTGGTGGGGTCCAAGAAGAAGCTCCTTCATTAGGTAAACCAGTATTGGTACTAAGAGAAACTACCGAACGTCCAGAAGGAGTCGATGCAGGAACACTAAAACTTGTGGGAACTAATCCAAAAAAGATTAGTGCAAGCATTGACCAATTACTAGACGACACCGAAGAATACAAGAAGATGGCCACTGCCAAGAATCCTTACGGGGATGGAACTGCTTCTAAGCAAATCCTAGATGCGATTAAAGAAGTGTTTGCTACTAATAAATTAAGTGGTGATCATAATGAAGCTTAATAAAGACACCGCTAGAAAATGGAAGCACTTCTTTTTAGTCGTAAAGAAGCACTATAAAGAATCAAATGTGTCTGATTCAGCGGTCGTGATTGCCTTTTATTCTTTGCTATCACTATTTCCAGCAACAATCATTGTTGGAAACCTACTAGAATTGTTGCACGTTAACCAATACGAAATTCTAGACTATCTAGAACCATTGCTACCATCAACGGTTTTCAAGACCGTTAGTCCAATCGTTATCTCCGCTTTGAAGGGCGCTAATGCCGATAAGTTATCGATTGGTTTAATCGTTGCCATCTGGTCAGCTAGTCGGGCCTTAGCAGCGTTTCAACGTGCGGTTAATTCGTCGTATGGAATTAAAAACGAAAGTAATCTAATGAATCGAATCGTTTCGTTTATTTGGATGCTATTGTTGGTAATTTCGTTAGGGATTTTCCTATTATTCTTTGGTTTTGGAAAGGTCATCATTAGCTACTCAGCTTATCTAATGGGACTATCCAAGATGAATGTGGGACTATTTATCCTGTTGAGATATCCATTGACCGTCATTGGGGTATTCCTATTGGTATTATTGATGTATTACTTCGTGCCAAACGTTAACACCAAGTGGCGTTATGTTTGGATGGGATCATTAATCGTGACAATCGGTATGATTGTTCTATCCAAAGGATTCTCCATTTATCTTCACTATTTCGCACGTAGTGTCGATGCTTATAAAGCATTAGGAACCTTTGTTATTTTAATGCTTTGGTTATACATCATTGGGATGATATTGATTTTAGGGGCAGTCATTAATGCATCCGTGCAAGACGTTAAGAACGTCGAAATTAAGGGCAGAAAGCCTAGCATCAAATCATTTATTCCAAACAAGAAGAGATAAGATTGCAAAACAAAAAAATCGTTGATAAACATCAACGATTTTCTTTTTAACCATTTATTTTTTTGTAAGTATCAACTAAACTTGAGGCAAATTCGTCAAGTTTTTCAATGTCGTCTTCATCTGGTTCCAAGTTGATTTTAACACCTTCAAAACCTTGAGTGGCGTTAGTCTTCTTGAATTGGTTGATGAAGTCATCAACTGAAGTATTGAAGAATTCTTCGTAGAAGATATCACCCGAACCGGCAACACCAAAGACCTTGTTTGAAAGATCTAAGTCACCTAAGTCGTCAAAGAAGTCTAGTCCTTCTTCTGGAAGGTGACCTTCGTTGTAGGTGTATGCACAAACGACACAGATATCTGCATCTTCAAAATCTTGTGCATCTGTTTGTGAAATTTCGGTTTGGGTAACTTCAGCGCCTAAATCTTCTAGACCTTCAGTAACGATATCAGCGACGTCTTCGTTGTTACCTGTGATGGTTGCAAAAACTACATGTGCTTTCAAAGTAATATACGTCCTTTCGCAATCTGATAACTAATTATACCAAATGTAAAATGGGATGTTAAATAAAGGAGTGAGAGTAATGGCATCTAAAATTACCATGATTGAAGCCCAAAAGAGAAAAGGGCGTTTTAATGTATACGTAGATGGGGTATACGCGTTTCCAATCAGTGAAAACGTAATGATTAAATATCGTATCTTTAAGGGAATGGAAATCGACGATGAGCTAAAAGAAGAACTAGTCAATGCTGATGACATTTCCAAACTTTACAGTAAGGCGATTAACTTCTTATCCCACCAATTAAGAACTGAAAATGAAGTCGTAAAGAAGCTTCAAACCTATAGTGAAAACGAACAACACATCGCTGCAGTCATGCAAAAGCTGGTTGAATTAAAACTAGTTAATGATCAAAGCTATGCCGACAGTTACGTGCGAACAGAAGTAAAGAAGCAGGATAAGGGACCATCGAACGTCTTTTATAAGCTAAAGGAAAAACAAATCAACGAAAACTTGATTGAAAACGCCTTGAATAACTTCTATTCACACGAAGAAATGATTGAAAACTGCCAAATTCAAGCCGATAAAATCTTTAAGAAACACAAGCGCGACGCGTACAAGAACCGTTTGGATAAGACCAAACTAGCATTGATGAAGAAGGGTTACCCAACCGACGTAGTTTTAAGCGTCATGGAGGATATGGACTTTCAAGTCGATGAAGAAGACCAAATGGATTTATTGAGACAACAGGGTGACAAAATTTGGCATCGTAATCGTAAGTACGATGGGATGCAAAGAGTCATGAAGACCAAGCAAGCACTTTACCGCAAGGGGTTTGATATGGATGATATCAATTCATTCATAGATGATAAAAATATGGATGAATAAAATGGTATAATGGTTATTGGAGGTTTCGAATATGTTTAATAAAATTAAAAATTCCTCGATAATCCTATGGACAGTGGAATTGCTACTGGTCGTAAGCATTATCTGGATATGTACAAAACTTGAGTTTATTTTCAGCCCAATTGGGATGTTTATCTCAGCAGTATTCATGCCAATCCTAATCGCCGGGGTATTGTTCTACATGTTAAACCCAGTGGTTAATCTAATAATGAAAATTAAAATTAGTAAAACCAAAAGAATTTCCCGTAACTGGGCAATTTTGATTGTATACATATTTCTAATTGGAATAATCGTATATCTATTTTCATCATTTTTACCACGTTTGGTAACGCAGGTAACCAACTTGGTTACTAACCTACCAAAGATTGCAGACGACATTAACCATTATGTGGAAGTGCACAGTCAAAAAGGTATCTTTAAGAAATTCTATTCATCTGAATACATTTCCTCACTACAAAGTTACGTTTACAACTACTTCCAACACAGTTTAGGTGGAATTACTTCTAGTGTCGGATCAATCATTTCAACCGCTGCTTCAGCCGTGATTGTGATGATTACCGTTCCAGTGGTATTGTTCTACATGCTAAAGGATGGTCACAAGATGATTCCAAACATCGCTAAGATGTTACCACCAAGAAGTCGTCGTAGAACCATCAAGCTATTAGGCAAGATGAGTGACACCATTTCTCACTACATTGGTGGTCAAATGATCGAATGTTTATTCGTTGGTGTATTCACATCCATCGGATACGTTCTAATCGGCCAAAAGTATGCACTACTATTAGGGGTGTTTGCCGGAATCTGTAATATCATTCCATACGTTGGTCCATACATCGGAATCATGCCATCAGTATTCGTTGCGCTTTCTACCAGTGTCAGCGAATTAGTATGGGTGGTAATCGTGGTAATCATTGTTCAACAACTAGATGGTAACTTGGTTTATCCAAATGTAATCGGAAAGTCTTTGAATATTCATCCACTAACCATTATAATTATCTTAATGGCTGCCGGAAATATTGCTGGTTTAATGGGAATGATTCTAGCAATTCCACTATATGCCGTTGTGAAAGTGGTCGTGCAATACATCTACAGTATTTGGATGATTGAACAATCACACAAGTGAGTTAGCAAAAACAAAGAGAGACAAAGCAGGAGATAATATGACAAAAGTAATTACTTATGGAACATTTGACCTACTACACAAGGGTCATGTTCGTTTATTAAAACGTGCCAAGGAATTAGGTGACGACTTAACAGTTTGTGTTTCTACCGACGAATTTAACGCTGAAAAGGGTAAGAAGGCTTACACTTCATACGAAGACAGAAAGTATGTTTTAGAAGCTATTCGTTACGTTGATCACGTGATTCCAGAAAACAACTGGGACCAAAAGATTAAAGACGTTGTTGATAACAACATCGACATCTTCGTTATGGGAGATGACTGGGAAGGCAAGTTCGACTTCCTAAAGGACTACTGTAAAGTCGTTTACCTACCAAGAACTGAAGGTATTTCAACTTCTAAGATCAAGAAAGACTTAGGTCTTACTGACGAAGACGATTGGAAGAAATAAAAAAGACATCCTCGATTTAATCGGGGATGTTTTTTAATTCACATATGGAAGATTGTTTTAATATGTTACAATTGTATTTATATATTATAAAACGGAAGGATTCGAATAATGGGTAATAAAAAAATAGAGCAAAGCGTTGATAAACGTCGTACTTTTGCCATCATCTCTCACCCGGATGCTGGTAAGACTACAATTACTGAACAATTACTATTGTTTGGTGGAATTGTGCGTGAAGCCGGTACTGTTAAGGCTAAGAAGTCAGGTAACTTTGCAAAGTCTGACTGGATGGAAATTGAAAAGAAACGTGGAATTTCCGTTACTAGTTCAGTGATGCAATTTGATTACGCTGGTAAGCGTATCAACATCTTGGATACCCCTGGGCACCAAGATTTCTCAGAAGATACTTACCGTACTTTGATGGCCGTTGACTCTGCAGTCATGGTTATTGATGCTGCCAAGGGGATTGAACCACAAACTAAAAAATTATTCCAAATTTGTAAGATGCGTGGAATTCCAATCTTTACTTTCATGAACAAACTTGACCGTGATAGTCGAGACCCAATGGAATTAATCAGTCAACTAGAAGATGTCTTGGGAATCGAAGGATACCCAATGAACTGGCCAATCGGTTCAGGAAAAATTCTAAGAGGACTATACGATCGATACAACAAACGTGTCGAACTATACCGTCCAGAAGATGAAAACAATCCATACTTACCATTGGATGAAGACGGTAACTTGTTAGAAGACAACAAGTTAGCTGACGACAGTGTTTACCAAGATGCTAAAGAAAGCATGGATTTAATCACTGAAGCGGGTAATCCATTCGACGAAGAAAAGATTAAGAATGGTGAACAAACTCCCGTATTCTTCGGTTCAGCCTTGGTTAACTTTGGGGTAAAGACTTTCTTAGATGCTTATCTAAACTTTGCACCAAAACCAGGTGAACACGAAACTGAAAACGACGTTGAAGTAAAACCTGAAGATGAACAATTCACTGGTTTCATCTTTAAGATTCAAGCTAACATGAACCCTAAACATAGAGACCGTATTGCATTCGTGCGTGTATGTTCTGGAATGTTTGAACGTGGGATGGACGTTACTTTGGAAAGAAACCAAAAGAAACTGCGTCTATCTAACGTGACTGAGTTCATGGCTAACACTCGTGAAAACGTTGAAAACGCCGTAGCTGGTGACATCATTGGTTTATACGATACTGGTAACTTCCAAATCGGTGATACCATTTACTCTGACAAACGTGATGTTAAGTTCACCAAGCTACCTCAATTTACACCTGAACTATTCATGAAGGTTTCTGCTAAGAATGTTATGAAACAAAAATCATTCCACAAGGGAATCCAACAACTAGTTCAAGAAGGTGCGGTTCAACTTTACACATCTTACACTACCGGTGACTACATTCTAGGTGCCGTTGGTCAACTTCAATTTGAAGTTTTCCAATTCAGAATGCAAAATGAATACAACTCTGAAGTTGTAATGGAACCAATGGGTAGCAAGACTGCTCGTTGGATTAACCCAGACCAATTAGACGAAAAGATGTCTTCATCTAGAAACATCTTGGTAAAAGATGGTCATGGCGATCCATTGTTCTTATTCGAAAACTCATTTGCTGAACGTTGGTTCAAGGAAAAGTATCCAGATGTAGAACTTACATCAAAACTATAAAACAAAAAGAGCTTAGATATTATCTAAGCTCTTTTTTTACGTCATCGGAAACGATGTAGTGCAGGTTATTAATTTCGACCCATTGGACATTGTTTTGATCAACAATTTCTTGAGTGACGATGAACGAGTTACCATTGTGGAGGAATCCAATACAGCTACCGTAAGGGAAGTTGTACACGGCCACACTCTGATGGTTATCATTTTCAATTGTAGCAGGGTAGTGCACTTGTTTAATATTCCATGAATCTGTATTAGTTAGTTCTTTAGCGAATGGATATTGCATTCTAAAAAAGTTTCTATCGACTATCCATTGGTTTGGCCCGATGTTTAACCACAGAGCGTCGTCAGTGGTGACTTGATAGAATACTTTCCAAATACTTTTCTTTGGTAATAAGACGTGAAGCACATCACCGTTAGTATCGTTGTAAACTCTGGTGTATTCTCTTAAACGAATGTAGAACGTGTCCTTTTGGACGCTGTGCCAATCGTTTCGACGGTAGTAGATTATTAAATGCTTCATGTAGTCATCAAAGATACCGTTTGAATCACCTGAATAGTTGATTAGTTTAAAACCAGATAGTTCTGGGATGTTAATTTGAAATTCGTTGTTATATTTACCGATAGCCATTTGAGGAAGACGAATCATTGAATATGTATCATAGTTAATGAAGAAAATATTAACTGGTTTTCCATTCAATCGATTATATTGAAGGGTGACTTCGTTATCTTCTTTTTGCATGTAGGTGGAAACACCCATTATTTTGAATAAAACGTAGTGATCAAAATCGGGGATGATGAAACTGACTGGATCACCAACAAATCCGTGAATTACGTTGAACTCATGAAGATAGTGACCGTCTTCATCTACATAGTAGATAGTCATTTTTGCCCTTGGTTTAGGAGAAGGAGAAGGGGAAGGGGTTTCTTCAATATTATCGGTGGGTGCTTCTACAGGTTCATCAACGGTTTGCGTTGTAAAATCTGTGAAGTCATTTGCTTGTGGTTCATCTGGTTGACGTTTGGGTTTAAACAAACGAATGATGTCATGAATAAAATGAAACATACCTTTTCCTCCTCTCTAATAACCATATTAACATATGATAGTACAAAAAAAGTTAAAAAAACAGCTAAGAATAAGTCTTAGCTGTTTTTATATCTGTTCAATTATTTTGCGTTAACGAATACTTTGTTTTCATCGTTGACCTCAACGCTTAGGTGCTTGCTACTTGGGTTGTTTAGATAATAGTCCGCGACCTTATCTTCAACTTCTTCTTGGATTACACGGCGAAGTGGACGTGCACCCATTTCTGGGTTGTAGCCTTTTTCGACTAGTTTATCCTTGGCAGCATCAGAAACATCGATGGTGATACCACGGTTTTTAAGCATCTTGTTAACGTTGTCTAGCATCAAGCTGACAATCTTCTTCAAGTCATCCTTGCTTAGTTGGTTAAATTCGACGATGTCATCGAATCTGTTTAGGAATTCTGGTTTGAAGTAATCACCCAACTTATTCAATACTGAATGAGTCTTGTTATTAGCTTCAGCACCAAAACCAACACTAGCGGTGGAGGCACCGGTACCGGCGTTACTTGTCATGATGATGACAGTATCCTTGAATGATACGGTTCTTCCCTTAGAATCGGTCAAACGACCATCATCTAGGATTTGTAGAAAGGCGTGTAAAACGTCAGGGTGAGCCTTTTCAATTTCATCAAAAAGAATTAGGCTGTATGGATTTCTTCTTACCTTTTCGGTTAATTGACCGGCTTCATCATAACCAACGTAGCCAGGAGGTGAACCAATTAGTTTAGAAATTGAATGTGGTTCACGGTATTCGGACATGTCGAATCTAATCATTGCTTCCTTGGAACCGAATAGTTGCTTAGCTAATTGCTTTGCAAGTTCAGTCTTACCAATTCCGGTAGTTCCGACAAATAGGAATGATCCGATTGGACGACCGGTTCCGTTGAAACCAATTCGATTACGTTTGATAGCACGAGCAACTTTTTCAATTGCTTGGTTTTGTCCAATGACGCTACCAGCAAGTTTTTTGTCTAAGTCCTTTAGATTATCCTGTTCTTGTTCTTGCAATTGACCAACAGGAATCTTGGTGATCGATTCGATAATTCCTTCAATATCCTTCGCAGATACAGTAGGGTAGGTATTATCGGATTCGTCGAAGTCCTTTAACTTGTAGTTAAGTTCTTCAATCTTATCACGATAGAAAGCGGCCTTTTCATAGTCTTCCTTTTGTAGGGCATCCTTCTTTTCGCTTTCACACTTGCTTAGTTCTTCCTTTAAATCATCAGGCGACTTAACGTCTGATTTGATATTAAGTTTAGAACCGGCTTCATCGATTAAGTCGATAGCCTTATCTGGCAAGAAACGATCTTGGATGTAACGGTTTGATAGGTAAACCGCAGCCTTGATGGCATCATCACTGTATTTGACGTGGTGATACTTTTCGTAGCGACCCTTGATACCGTTTAAGATATGAAGAGCTTGTTTTAATGAAGGTTCATCAACTTGGACGGTTTGGAAACGACGAGCAAGTGCTGAATCTTTTTCAATCCCACGGTATTCGTTTAATGTAGTAGCACCAATTAGTTGGAAACTACCACGAGCTAAAGCAGGCTTTAAAACGTTTCCTGCATCCATGGCACCGTCGGCATTACCGGCACCCATAATTTCATGAATTTCATCAATGAATAAAATGATGTTCTTGTTGGATTGAACTTCCTTGATTAGTTCTTGCATTCTTTGTTCGAATTGACCACGCATGGATGTTCCTTGAACAATGGATACAACATCTAATCTGATGACACGTTTGTTCTTTAATTTATCTGGAACTTCGTGATGGGCAATCTTTAGCGCTAGTCCTTCGACGACAGCAGTCTTACCAACACCGGCTTCACCAATTAGAACAGGGTTGTTCTTGGTTCTTCTGTTTAGGATTTCAATCACACGATCGATTTCCTTATCACGACCGATAACAGGATCAATCTTGTTCTTTCTTGCTAAGTCGGTTAAATCATATCCATACTTTGCTAACACAGAGTTGGAATTGTTGTTATTGTTATTTTTTTGCTGATTGTTCTCAGGACGGCGGATAGAATTTTGATTGTTTTGATTCATCGCGTTAAATAGGTCATCTAAGCTACTGAAACCAAATGGATCATTCATCATATCAACACCTCCATTGTTACGATATTGTTCGGATTGTTGACTCAATTTTTGGTAACAGTCCTGACAAATATCAATATGTCTTTTTTCGCCATTGAAATTGACGAGTAAATGAATGGTTGCCTCATTTATATGGCAGTTTTCACATTTCATACGACTGCTCCTTTCTGAAAACAACTAAATGGTTAAAGATTGTTTTGACCTTTACTGACCATTTGTAAAAATATTATAACTCATCGTAAATTTAGTGCAAGCAATTTGATTAGATTAAAATAATGTCTATTTTTTTCATATTTTTTAATTATGATATGTTTTAATTAGTAGCAATCGTATATAATATATATTGAAAGAGGGAATATAATTATCGCAGATAAGAATTATACTGAATTATTAAATGACCTAAAAGACAACAAAATCAAAGAATTGGTAGTCAAACCCGACGAGTTCACTGAGTTTCAAGTTGCATACATGAACTTTGATACCAGAAAGCGCGTGATAGGGAAGGCCGATCAGAACGGTGTAATTACGTATACTTACCTATCTGATAGTGGTACCAATAGTTAAAAATGTTGAGTTTTATCACATTAATTGATATTCTAAAATTAGTATAAGAATAAAAGGAGATTTTCAAAATGGAAAAACGTCAATTTAAAGTTGTTTCTGAAACTGGAATCCATGCTCGTCCTGCAACACTTTTAGTTCAAACTGCTACTAAATTCAAATCAGAATTAAAATTAGAATACCTTGGCAACACTGTTGACTTAAAGTCAATCATGGGTGTTATGTCATTAGGTGTTGGTCAAAATGCTGAAGTAACTGTTATTGCTGATGGTCCTGACGAAAAAGACGCAATTGAAGCAATTGCAAAGTCATTCAAAGATGAAGGATTAACTGATTAATTACAAGTTATATATGGTACGTTTATTAAAATAATGAGTCAGAAATATTTTATGTATGGTTGTCATAATAGTTCATTGTCATTATTGAACGAATATGGAAACAACTACTTCGATAGAATTGTTCTGGCTCGTTTTTTTTATTAAAATAGGGAATTATGGCATTCACATGAGTTTGCAATGCAAACAGCAAAACAATATAATTACAAATAATTAATAATAAAAGAAAAGGAGGTGCTACTATGAATATTGGAATTTTTACGGATACTTATTTTCCACAGGTCAGTGGGGTTGCCACATCCATTAAGACATTAAAAGATCAATTGGAAAAAGATGGTCATCAGGTGTATATCTTTACTACAACTGACCCTCACGTTGATAAGGCCACATACGAAAAGAATATTTTTAGATTTTCCAGTATCCCCTTTATTTCTTTTACTGACCGCAGAATCGCGGTAAGGGGAATGATCCAAGCTTATCAAATTGCTAAGAAACTTAACTTGGACATTATTCATACACAGACTGAGTTCTCAATGGGAATCATCGGTAAGTTCGTTGCGAAGTTCTTAAGAATCCCATGTGTACATACTTATCACACCATGTATGAAGACTACTTGCATTACGTAGCAAAGGGTAAGCTATTAAGACCGGTACATGTTAAAGATGCAACCTTAGCGTTTTGTCACAACATGTCAGGGGTAGTGGCGCCAAGTAAAAAAGTATTAGACACGTTAGTTAGATACGGGGTAAAGAGTCCGATTAGGATTATCCCAACCGGAATTAATATCAATAAATTTGCGACTCAATCTGATTTTGATTTACGTAAATATTTAGGGGTAGATAAGGACGCTCCTGTGTTATTATCAGTGAGTCGTTTGGCTTACGAAAAGAACATCAAAGAATTAATTGATTGCATGCCAACAATCTTGGCTGACAAACCATTAACCCAATTAGTGATTGTTGGGGATGGACCAGCCGGAGAAGACTTGAGAAAACAAGTCGATGACATGAAGCTAAATGCCAACGTTAAATTCGTTGGTGAAATTAATAACGATGAGGTATATAAATATTACCGAGATGCCGACTTGTTTGTATCGACATCTAATTCTGAATCACAAGGTTTAACTTATATTGAAGCAATGGCTGCCGGAGTTAAGGTAGTGGTTGCATCAAGTCCATATACTGAGGACCTATTAAGTGATAAGGCATTAGGGATGACCTTCTCAAATAAAGATGGCTATGTTTCAAGCGTATTGGAATACTTGAATCAAACTAAAGCTAAACCAGATCAATCAAAGGAAGAACTTAGACAAACTAAGTTACATGAAATATCATCTGAAAACTTTGCCAATCGAATTGTGGCTTTTTATAAGAGTGCCCAATTAGATTTCAACAAAGAATTTAGCGATGATAATGGGATAAGCGACTAGGAGGATTTATGATAAAAATAGATATGTTTTCAACTGCCGACAAGGTAAAGGGACAAGGAGTTGGTAGTGCCTATCTAGAGTTAATTAAATTAATGGAAAAGCGTTTTTCAGATGAGTTT
Source organism: Apilactobacillus sp. EABW-1NA (assembly GCF_030398685.1). Classification (NCBI taxonomy): domain Bacteria; kingdom Bacillati; phylum Bacillota; class Bacilli; order Lactobacillales; family Lactobacillaceae; genus Apilactobacillus; species Apilactobacillus sp. EABW-1NA. Next base: position 4,473 of record NZ_JAPDKO010000016.1, on the reverse strand, counting down.
GACATTGAAATCAATGATCCGAAGAAATCTGATATTACTCACTACCATACAATTAATCTAAGATATTACTTCTCTACATTTCAAAAGAAACGTGGAAGAAGAATTGGGTATGTGCACTTCCTACCAGAAACATTGGAAGGAAGCTTGAGTTTGCCCAAACCAATCAAATGGATTTTTTATAAATATGTAATTGCGTTTTACAAACGAATGGAACATATTGTAGTAGTTAATCCAACTTTTATACCTAAGTTGGAAGCATACGGGATTAATCGTGACAAAATTACTTACATTCCAAACTTCGTAAGCAAGAAGGAATTCTATCCTTTCACCGAAGACGAAAAGATGGCTGCTAGAAAGGAACTTGGTATCGATAAAGACAAGTTCGTCGTAGTGGGAACTGGTCAGGTGCAAACTAGAAAGGGAATTCTTGATTTTGCCAAACTAGCTGAGGAAAACCCAAATGTCGAATTTATTTGGGCAGGTGGTTTTTCATTTGGTAAAATTACTGATGGATACAAGAACTTAAAACTCTTGGTAGATAATCCACCCGCAAACCTTAAATTCCCAGGAATTGTGGACCGTGATAAATTAGTTCAATACTACAATATTGCTGATTTATTCTTACTACCATCATTTAACGAATTGTTCCCAATGTCAGTACTGGAAGCATTCTCTTGTGGAACTCCAGTAATGCTTAGAAGTTTAGACTTATATAAAGAAATCATCAGTGGTTACTATGAACCATTTACTACTTTTGAAGAAATGAATGATAGTTTAAATCGCTTAATTGATAATCGAGATGAACTAAAAGAATTGTCTGATAAAGCACTAGCTGCATCTGATTACTATTCAGAAGATCATCTAGCTTCAATTTGGCATAAATTCTATAAAGGTCAGATAAAAGAGGGATAGTAATGTCGAAGAGAAATGTAATAACGTTCTTTATGATGTTTATAATCGGGATACTGATTTTTTGGTATTTCATCAGAGATATCAATATGGATGTATTGATTGCAGATTTTTTTACTATTAATTGGTGGTGGATTGCCGTTGCCTTTCTATGCATGTTGCTATACTTAGGATTAGAGGCGGTGGTTACTAAGACAATCGTGGATACCCAAGTTGATCACTTTACTTGGTGGGATGCGATTAGAGTTCCATTGGTAGAACAACTATTCAACGGAATCACACCATTCTCATCAGGTGGACAACCAGGACAACTATATGTAATGGTTCAAACGGGCGTGGATGCTGGTAAGGCCAGTTCAACGCTCTTGATGAAGTTTGTTGTCTTTCAAACCATGATAGTAATTAATTTCATTTTGAGTCTTATTGTCGGTTTTCAATACGTGGAAGAAAAGCTACACTATCTAGCTTTACTGGTATTGTTTGGCTTCTTCGTTCACCTATTTGTCATTGTCGCCTTGTTATTAATCATGTATTGGTATACATTTACTAAGAAACTGGTTGATAATTTGGTAAAACCACTTAAAATCTTTATGAAGGATGAAAAGTATCTTTCATTTAAAGAGATGTTAGACAACAAAATCGATACATTCCATATGGAAAGCATCAGAATCGCTAAACAATGGAAGCTAATGTTAAAGATTATTGTTATTACTTTCTTCCAACTAGCTTTCTACTACCTAATTCCATACTTCATCATCTTGGCATTAGGATTTGATCAAGTTAACATCATCATGATTGTTAGCTTACACGTATTAATCTTTATGATAATCTCACTATTCCCAATTCCAGGAGGAGCTGGGGGAGCAGAGTACAGTTTTGAAACTTTGTTCAAGAGTTTTATCACCAATAACACAAAGTTAATTCTCGCGTTAATTGCTTGGCGCTTGATAACTTATTACTTAGGAATGATTTTAGGGGCGGTAGCATTCTTTATTCGTCCCAATAAGATTGATAAGTAAATTTACTAACACTTTATATTTTTTATTTTGGAGGCATAGAAATGTCTAGTCATATTAAGAACACCAGAAAGTTCTTTAATACAAAATTTGGCTTTTTTGTATTAATTGTGGCCTTATTCTGGTTGAAAACATATATTTCATACCGTATTGATTTTACCTTAGGTGCAAAGGGTGGCATTCAACAATTCCTATTGGCTGTTAACCCACTACCAGCTGCATTACTAATCTTTGGGATTGCTTTGTACTTTAGAGGTAAGCTATCTTACTGGCTAATGATTATTATTGATTTAATCGAATCAATTTGGATTTTTGCCAATGTTTTATACTACCGTGAATTCTCTGACTTCCTATCATTTGGAATCATCAAGGGTTCTGGTACTGTTCAAAACAACCTTGGTAAGAGTTTAGCTGAAATCTTACATCCATTAGATTTCTTCGTATTTATCGATATTATTGTATTGATCTTATTACTACTATTCAGAGTAATTAAGGTGGACCATGCTCCATTTAAGAAGAGAAACGCCTTTGCAATCACCATCTTATCTTTAGTATTGATGTTTGCTGAATTTGGTGTATCTAATGCAGACAGATCAGGTCTATTAACAAGAACTTTTGATAACAACTACATTGTTAAGTACCTTGGTTTAAATGAATATGCAGCATTTAATGCATATCAAACCCACAAGGAAAGTCAAACTAGAGCTGAAGCTAAACCATCTGATTTAAATAGTGTCCTTACATATCTAAAGCATAACCGTAGTAAGTCTAATATCGAATACTACGGTAAGGCTAAGGGTAAGAATGTCTTTATCATTCATTTGGAAAGTTTCCAACAATTCTTAATTGATTACAAAGTTGATGGTAAGGAAGTAACTCCAAACCTAAACAAGTTCTACCATAACCAAAACACATTATCATTTGATAACTTCTACCACCAAGTAGCACAAGGTAAGACCTCTGATGCTGAAATGATGCTAGAAAACTCACTATTCGGTCTACCAGAAGGATCAGCAATGGTTACTTATGGTACTCAAAACACATACCAAGCTGCACCAGCTATCTTAGCTCAAAAGGGTTACAGTACTGCTGCATTCCATGGGGATGTGCCTAGTTTCTGGAATAGAGATAATGCATACAAGTCATGGGGATACCAATACTTCTTTGATTCAAACTACTATACTGAAAAACCATCATACAGTGTCGGTTACGGTTTGAAGGATAAGATCTTCTTTAAAGATGCTGCACAATACATCCAACAATTACCACAACCATTCTATGCAAAACTAATTACACTAACTAACCACTATCCATATGAATTGGATAAGCAAAACGTATCATTCCCAGCAACTAAGACTGGTGACAATACTGTTGATCCATACGTACAAACTGCTCACTACTTAGACCAAGCTTTTGGTGAATTCATGAATTACCTAACTAAGACAGGTCTAATGAAGAACAGTATGATTGTGCTATATGGTGACCACTATGGTATTTCAAACAACCATAGACCAGCTATCGCTCAATTACTACACAAGAAGTCTATTAACAGCTTCGACTTAGCACAATTCCAAAAGGTTCCATTCATGATTCACATGGATGGACTAAAGGGTGGAATTGACCACACTTACGGTGGAGAAATTGACGTATTACCAACACTATTACATCTATTGGGTGTAAAGGACGATAATACTATCCAATTTGGTAACGACTTGCTATCTAAGAAGAGAAACCAAGTTGTTGCATTCAGAAATGGGGATTTCGTATCTCCTGAATACACAGTAGTAGGTGGAAGTGTATACCTAACTAAGACTGGTAAGCAAATTACACCAAACAAGAAACAAGCTGCTGAAATCAAGAAGATGCAAAACCACGTTACTACAGAACTATCTTTATCAGATAAGGTAGTGCTAGGTGACTTACTACGTTTCTATAACCCTAAGGGCTTCAAGAAGGTAGATAAGAAGTCATACAACTACAAGTACGCTGATGGAATGAAGCTTCTTAAGGAAATGGATAAAAAGAAGAAGACTGATCTATTGAATAAGTTGAAGAAGAAAGATACTTTGAACTTATACAAGACAGATGCACCTGAATTAAAATAGTTTCAAAACAAAAGGACGACTTTTAGAGTCGTCCTTTTTATTTTTAAATTAATGTTGACGCGGTGTCGATATTTTGATAATATAAATATTGCTGTTGATGAGGTGGTCAAAAACCTCGTTAAAACGTTAAAAAATCAATAAAAAAACTGTTGACTTTACGTTAACAAGATGGCATAATATTTATTGTTGTCGATAAGCGACAAACGTTGATGTGAAAACATTCATCAACAAAATAAATAAAAAAAGTTATTGACACTGTGTTGATAATTTGGTAATATTAAATAGTTGTCAATTGAGACAACGGTTGATATTAAAGGGTAGATCTTTGAAAACTGAACAAGATTGATAATCGATGATGTGTAAGGAACTTACAACTTGGTTGTAAGAATTAAACATTGCGAAGTCAATTCGCTTATAAAATAACAATTTATTCAGAAGAGCTA
>NZ_JAPDKO010000015.1:0-34365 GCF_030398685.1 Apilactobacillus sp. EABW-1NA | reverse complement strand
ATATCTTATTACAACAATTATCGTATAAAACAAAAACTGGGAGGAATGTCACCGGTTGAATACCGGATCAATTCCTCCCAGAAAATAGCATAACCATCTTCCAATTTTAGGGGTTCAGGTCAGGTCTTATGACCTATCTTTTTTTATTTTATTTATTGGGATTGTTATTACTTGAATACCTTGAAACGATCTTCGTCATCCATGTAATCCTTTGATTGTGCTGGTGCTTCGATTGACCCAAATACCATTTCAGCACGTAGTCTCCAGTTAGCTGGAATATCGAATTCCTTAGCTACATCTTCGTCGATTAGTGGGTTGTAATGTTGTAGGTTCGCACCTAGACCATTTTCAGCTAAGCCAGTCCATACAGCGTATTGAGCGTTACCTTGAGCTTGTTCTGACCAGTCATAGAAGTTGTCAGCGTATGCTGGGAAATTCTTTTCTAATCCATGAACAACATCCATGTCAGTGAAGAATAGAATTGTAGCATAACCATTCTTAAAACCGTTGATCTTGTCAGTAGTTGCCTTTAGGGCATCTTCATCCTTTAAATGTGGCTTTAAGTTATCTAAAGTGATGTCCCATACTTTGTCTTGGTTGTCGTTAAATAGAATAACGGCACGAGTTGATTGACTGTTGAAAGCTGATGGAGCTTCCTTAATTGAAGCTTTGATGAAGTTTGCTAATTCATCTTGGCTTTGTTCAACATTACGACCTAATGCGTAAATAGTACGACGGTTCTTTTGTAAATCAAGTAGTTCTGTTTTCATATTGTATCTCTCCTTTTGTTATATCTGATTGATTAACTAATATTATATCACTTACTTTTAGTTAGTAAACCCTTTTGCTCAATTTTTTTAATGAACAAATAAAAACTTAAGTGATATTATTTAGGTATCAGCTTAATATTATTTTTCGATGAGGTAAATTAATATGTTCTATTATTTATTTTTAGCGCTTGCTATTATTGGTGAACTCATCGGTACAAACCTCTTAAAGATGTCGATGGGTTTTACTAAGATACTGCCAACAATCGGATCGCTAATTTCATTTGCACTATGTTTTTACTTTTTATCAATTGCTATGGTTAAAATCCCGCTAAACATTGCCTACGCTAACTGGAGCGCACTAGGAATTCTTGCCACCACCGCAATCGCATCTTTGGTGTACAAGGAACAAATTAACGTCATGAGCATGATTGGCATCGTCTTTATTATTATAGGTGTCGTTTTGTTAAACCTATTCAGTGCAAAATAAAAACGCTAAGTTAGAATATCTAACCTAGCGTTATTTTTTATACATAGAAATAAATTGAGAAATACATCAAGATGGTCCCAATCATTACAAAGACGTGCCAAATAACGTGGCCAAATGGAATTTTTGGGAAACTGTAAATTAAAGCTCCGACAGTAAATGCAATTCCACCGAATAGTAGTAATAGGAAACCATGAATTCCTAGGTAATCATATAGTTTAACGATTCCTAGTAGACACATCCACCCCATCACAACGTAGATGATAGTAGAAAGTGTCTTTAATTTACCCATCCACAATGCCTTGTAAATAATTCCTAGCACTGTCATAATCCAGATTACAGTTAGGATAACCCAACCTAAACAGCCACTAATTGCGATTAGACAGTATGGTGTGTAGCTTCCAGCAATTAGTAGGTAGATTGCTGAGTGATCAAAAATTTGGAATAACTTTTCGACACGGGTGAAATATAGGCTATGAAACATGGTAGAAGCAATGTAGAAAGTTACTAAAGTGATTGAGTAAATCACGAAACTAGTAATTCTCATTGCACCACCAACGTGAACACCATGAATAATCAATGCGACAGCACCGATGATTGCAAGTAGTTCTCCTATTCCGTGGGTGATTGCACTAAAGATTTCGTTTAATAGGTAGTATGTCTTATCCTTAATCCAGTTAAATTTTTGCTTCACTGAATCGGTAGTCTTTTGTTTTAAGTCGTTGTTCATATATAAAGTACCTCTATTAATGTTTATTTAATTATATAACTATGTAATCTAGTTTTCAATACTAGATGAAAAAGACTACAAAAAAAGAACCCTCTTTGGGGTTCTTTTCATTAGTACCAATTATGTGATAACCAAAATGCTTTGGCTTTTACCCATGATCCGTAACGACTCTTAACGTAGTTGTTAGCAGTACGTTCTTGGTTCTTATGAGATAAGTTACCACCGTAGTAACTGATTAATAATTGGTATTTACCGTAACATGAACCGTTTGAGGCGGTGTATGAACCACCTGATTCATGGTTAGCAATCCATGCTTTAGCAGCAGCATTTGCTCTTGATAAATGTTTTCTTACTTTGTAAGTTGAATGTTTCTTGATACGTCTAGAACTAACAATCTTCTTTACGGCATGCTTCTTAACACGTTTTACAGTGTGTTTCTTAGCTGCCTTCTTGTGAGTTCTTGCTACTTTCTTAGCCTTCTTAGATACTTTCTTGTGTTTGCGTACCTTTTTAACATGTTTAGCAGCTTTCTTCTTAGCAGTTCCTTGAACGGTCTTTGTCTGAGCTGGTGTAGTTGGTGTAGCAACTGAATCAGCTTTTGCGGTTTGTGGTATTAAAAACAATGTCGCAATCAATAATGATACCAATACTGCAAAGGTAATCATCTTATTATTCGAATGCATATAATGTTTTCCCTCCTTAAAATTACTTGAATAACATAACGAACCAGTTTTACTATCTTGTTAGAGTTATGTTACAGGAATGTTACATTTTATTTCAGTTGTGAAACAAAACTATTCTTAAGTCTGATCTGAAAGCTCTTAAGACTTTCTTAAGTTTCATGAAAAAGAATTGACTTTTAAAAGAAAAATGTATACAGTTAGTTACATAAGTAATTAACTATTATTATAAGGAGATGCACTATGAAAACTCTTGAAGTTCAAAGCTTAAACAAGTTTTTCGGAAGAAAACAAGCTCTATTCGATGTTTCATTTGATATCGAACCTGGTACCATTCTTGGTCTAATCGGACCAAACGGTGCTGGTAAGTCTACTATTATGAAGAGTATCGTTGGTCTAACCGACTACAACTCAGGTAGCATTAAAATTGATGGAAAAGAATTAACTAAAAACAAGCGTAGCAGTCTAGAAAACGTTGGTTCAATGATTGAATCACCTGCTCCATACTTGAATCTAACTGGTCGTCAAAACCTAAAGCTTTTCAATGACGGTTCTACCACCGCCGAAGAAATGCAAGAAATTATGGAAGAAACTCAAATCACTGAATTTGCTGACAGAAAAGCAAAGAAGTACTCATTAGGTATGAAACAACGTTTAGGAATTGCTATTTCATTGCTTAACCACCCTAAGCTACTAATCTTAGATGAACCTATGAATGGTCTAGATCCACAATCAACTCATGATTTACGTGACCTACTTGTAAAATTATCAAAACGTGGCATTAGTATCCTTATCTCAAGTCACTTACTTGATGAACTATCACGTATCGCTGATTACTATGTAGTAATTAACCACGGTAAGGTAATCAAGAAGTCAGACGCTAAGTCATTCCTATCAGAAGGTCCTAAGACTATTAAGTTCGAAGTTAAAGACACTGACGCTGCTAAGAGTGCTCTTGACGCAGCTGGTTTCACTGCCACTGTTTACGACAAGACTGTTGAAATCGAAGACAACAACGATTCAACCGCAATGAACGCTGGTCTATCAGCATTGAACCAAGCAGGAATTGAAATTGAAAACGTTTCAAGAAACCAAACTGACCTAGAAGAATCACTATTGAAGCTTCTATCAAGTGATAACAATAAGGAGGCTAAATAATGTTAACTTTAATCAGACAAGAACTATACAAACAATTACACGGTAAGTTTTACATCGGATGGGGTATCGTTACACTAGCAATGGCACTATTTGCTGGATTTGTGTATCACTCATCTAAAGAATTAAGCCAAATCAACGCAAACGGCCCAATCTTCTCATCAGCCATCATCGTTGTCTTGGTTGCTATGATCGTCTTTGCTAGTTCAATTCTTACTACTGACTTCTCAAACAATACTGTTAAGTACTTGTTTGCTCGTCAATTCTCACGTGGAAAGATTTTCATATCAAAACTAGTAACAATCGTTGTTATGTACGTCTACCTACTAGTTGTTTCATTCGTTTCAACTTTAATCGCAAATGCATTATTCAACAAGATGCGTTCAATTCCTTTTGATGTATTTGGTAACAGAATTAGTGGTATGAGTTTCTACCTATTCTTAATGTTATCTCTTGTATTACTAATTAGTTGCCTATTCAAGAGTAACGCCGTAGCAATCGCCATCGGAATTGTTTTCTACTTCGTAGTTAGCATCATTAACCCATTCTTAAGCATCTTTATTTACTATCACTCATGGGTTAAATACATTCCACTAACATTCCTAAATGTTTACTCACAAACAATCAGCCCAATGATGTCAGAAATGACTAAGCTATCATTGAATGAAATGAGAGTTGGATCAATCATTTGGGGAATTGTCTTCCTATTAATTACTTACGTTGTTTACAACCGTCGTAATGTCTAATAATAATATAGTAGAAAAAAGCGACTTAATTATTGATTAGTCGCTTTTTTTATTGGAATGAACGCATTAAAAGTGATAAACTCTTGTTATTGATTAATTTCGAATAAAGATTTGGAGGCCAACGTATTGGTTGATTTATTAAAACAAGAAATGAACAAGAAAAACCGTCTTATTTTTCTTGCAATGGCAGTTTTCTTAGTTATTGTTACTATCCTAATGGCTGTTATTGGTAAAGACACTAGAACCTTAGATGGTTACAAGCTAATGAACACATTTGGTGGAATCACCCCTGTTATTGAATTACTTGCTACTATCATTACTGCAACCAGATTTGCTGGTGTCGACAGTAATAAACAAGTTCGACAAAACATGGAAAGACACAGCAAGACAACTATCTTCTTCTCAAAGGTTATTACTTGCATGGTTGGATACTTCATCCTACTAGCTCTTTCAGTTCTAACCATCATTTTTATGAAATACCTAGTCTTCCCCGAAAGCACCTTTGCTGGTAAGTTAGCGCTAGAATTACAATGGGCAACATTAGGTAACATTGCTTACGTATTCATTTTTGAATCATTCGTAATCATGGTTATTGGGTTTTGTAAAACATGGTATGGCGCCATTGCATTCGGTGTTGCCTTAAATTACATCACTGAAATAATTGCCGGTATCTTCATGATCTTCATTTACAATAACCGTCAACTTATTTGGAACCCATTCAACTTCTTCTTCGTTGAAAAACAAATTCAAGATGGTATGAAGCACATGATGACCCGTCTAACATTGAACCAAATCATTGCCGGTTCAATTGTTTATGCCGGAATCTTCTTCGTAATTGGATTTATCATCTTTGTCTTCATCAGAAAGTTCAAAACAGATGATGAACTAATCGCAAAACGCCAAGCTAAGAAAAATAAAAAACAAAAATTACAAACTGCATAATATTCCTTATATATTGCACTCAAATAGGCACCGTGTATAAAATCACAGTGTCTATTTTATTGACCAATTGAAATTTAGTGATATTCTTTAATATTGTATACAATATAATCACTTGCTAGACAAAATCCACCGAACAAATGAAAGGAGTTTTGCATTATGCCAAAAGAAGTGACTCTAAATGATCAAATTTGTTTTCAAATTTCCCGAGCACACCAATTATTTAACAAGTTCTATCAAGAACCACTAGAAAAATTCAACTTAACTTACGTTCAATACATTACCCTACTTTCATTGTGGGAAAATGATGGAGTAACCGTTAACTACCTAAGTCAAAAATTAGGTCTTTCAAACGGTACTTTGACCCCATTATTGAAACGTTTGGAAAAAGCTGGTTGGATTACAAGAAATCGTGATAAAGCCGATGAACGTCGTGTCCTAATTCACTTAACACAGTTAGGAAAAGACAAAAAAGACCCAATTGTGGAATCAGTTCAAGGATGTTTGAACCGACTTAACTACAGTGATGAAGAATTTGCTGATGCAATGGATACAATCATTGATCTTCAACACCGTTTGGAAAGAACAAACGAAAGTAATAAGTAATTTTTGTAATCATTTAATTGACACCTGTCTTTTGCGAGTATACAATATTAGTTGTTAAAGAAAAGACATGTCCGCTTAATGATGCTTTCCAGAGAGAATTACATTTTTCTGTAAGTAATTTATTGCAGTTAAACGGTTACCACTTTTCTATTCTATGTAAATCGATATTATTTTTAATGACTAATATGAGGGCATTATAGATATCTATAATGCTAAAGATGGGTGGAACCACGTTAATATAGACGTCCCTGACACATAAGTGTCGGAGGCGTTTTTTTGTTTCCCCGCCTCAAATAAATTCAAGAAGGTGGAAATATTGTCAAAAAATAATGATAAGTTAGAAAGAAAGCTTAGCGCACGTCACATGAAGATGATTGCGTTAGGTGGAACTATCGGGGTTGGCCTATTCATGGGTGCCAAGTCCACAATTGGTTGGACTGGTCCTTCAGTATTACTAGACTATGCGATTGCAGGATTATTCTTATACCTAATTATGCGTGCCTTAGGTGAAATGTTATACGTGCATCCAGTTACTGGATCATTCTCACAGTTTGCCTCAGAATACCTACACCCTGTATTTGGTTATTTAACCGCATGGAGTAATGTCTTCCAATACATTGTTGTTGGTATTTCAGAAGTCATTGCCATCGGTACATATATGCAGTTCTGGTGGCCACATTTACCATCTTGGCTTCCTGGAATCATTGCCATCGTATTTTTATGTATTGCCAATCTAGTATCAGTAAGTGCCTTTGGTGAACTAGAATACTGGTTTGCGTTAGTTAAAGTTGTTACCATCATCGCCATGATTATCATTGGCTTGGTCATCATCGTATTTGGTTTTAATGGTATTCACCCAACTGGTATCTCAAACATCTGGAGCCATGGTTTCTTCGCAAACGGATTTAAGGGATTCTTCTTCGCTTTAGCAATCGTAATTGCTTCATACCAAGGAATTGAATTAATTGGTGTAACTGCCGGTGAAGCTGAAAATCCTAAGCAAACACTAGTAAAGGCCATCCAAGATACCATTGGTCGTATCCTAATCTTCTACATTGGTGCTATCTTCGTTATCCTAAGTATTTACCCTTGGGACAAGATTAGCCAAATCGGTTCACCATTCGTAGAAACATTCTCACAAGTAGGTATCACCGCAGCTGCTTCAATCATTAACTTCGTTGTGGTAACAGCTGCACTATCTGGATCTAACTCTGGAATTTATAGTGCTAGTCGTATGGAATTCTTACTATCCGAAGAGGGTCAACTTCCAAAGGTATTCAAGAAGTTAAATCGTCACGGTGTTCCATACGTTTCAGTAATCAGTATCTCAGCTGGGATTTTAATTGGACTATTATTAAACGTCCTACTACCAATCTTCTTCCCATCAGCAAACCAAATCTTTGTGTACGTATACAGTTCATCTGTACTACCAGGTATGGTGCCATGGGTTGTTATTTTGGTATCTCAAATTCGTTTCAGAAAGCAACATCCAGAAGAATTAGTGAACCATCCATTCAAGATGCCACTATCACCTATCAGTAATTACATTACGCTAATCTTTTTAGCAGTTACCTTGGTTTTCATGTTCATTAACCCTTCTACTAGAATTCCTTTGATTATCGGAATCTTCTTCCTATTAATCATGACAATTCTATACTTTGTAAAATTCAATCAAAACAACAAATAGATAGTAATAAGTTTGTTGAATAAAATTCATCAATTGTTAAATTCCTTGACATTAATTTTAATATGTAATAACATTTCTTAAATAATAAATATTAGAATTATGTAAGTGAAAATCTTACTGGGGAATTGTTTATTACCTATCAGAAAGATCCAACTATTGTAAAATCAAACCAATGTTATAGCAATTTTGATTAATTATTTAAAAATTATTTAATTATATTGGATTGGTTATGCAATTTTATAAAATCCCTAGTACAATAGATAATGTAGTGCTAGGTTTTTTATTACATAATTTCTTATAGGATGGTGAAATATATTGGCAGAAGAAAAGCAAGAAAAGAAGTTAGAGCGTAAGCTGAGCTCTAGACAAATGCAAATGATCGCCCTTGGGGGAACAATCGGGGTTGGTCTATTTATGGGTGCCAAGTCCACCATTGAATGGACTGGTCCATCTGTATTACTAGCATATGCAATAGCTGGTGTGTTCTTATATCTAATTATGAGAGCGTTAGGTGAAATGTTATACGATAACCCAATTAGTGGTTCATTCTCACATTTTGCATCTGAATACATGCACCCTGTTTTTGGTTACTTGACCGCTTGGTCTAACATTTTCCAATGGGTTGTCGTTGGTATTTCAGAAATGATTGCTATTGGTACTTACATGCAATTCTGGTGGCCATCAATTCCATCTTGGGTACCTGGTATTATCGCGGTAGTATTCTTATGTATTGCCAACTTAATCTCAGTTAGTGCCTTTGGTGAATTGGAATACTGGTTTGCTTTAATTAAGGTTGTTACTATTATTGCAATGATCATTGTTGGTCTAGTAATTATCGTTTTAGGATTCAACGGAATCGGACCTACTGGTATTTCAAATCTTTGGTCACATGGCTTCTTTACCGGTGGTGTTAAAGGATTCTTCTTTGCTCTATCAATTGTTTTTGCTTCATACCAAGGAATTGAATTAATTGGTGTGACTGCAGGTGAAGCTGAAAACCCTAAGAAGACTCTAGTTAAAGCTATCCAAGACACTATTGGTCGTATCCTAATCTTCTACATCGGATCAATCTTCGTAATGCTATCAATTTACCCTTGGGATAAAATTGCTAACATTGGTTCTCCTTTCGTAGAAACCTTCTCTCAAGTCGGAATCACTGCTGCTGCTTCAATTATCAACTTTGTTGTTTTAACAGCTGCTCTATCAGGTTCTAATTCAGCAATCTATAGTTCAAGTCGTATGTCATACTTATTGGCTCAACAAGGCCAATTACCTGAAAGATATAACAAAATTAACAAGCACGGAGTGCCATACATTTCAGTAATTTCCATTGCAACCGGAATATTATTAGGAGTTATCCTAAACGTAGTACTACCACTATTCTATAAGGGTGCAAGTCAGGTATTCGTATATGTATACAGTTCCTCCGTTCTACCCGGTATGGTTCCATGGTTTGTTATCATCATGTCTGAACTTAAGTTTAGAAAGCAACATCCAGAGAAATTAGCTAATCATCCGTTCAAGATGCCTTTTGCTCCTTTCTCAAACTATCTAACACTACTAGTACTATTCATTACTTTAGTATTTATGTTCTTCAATGATGATACAAGAATTCCATTGATTGTAGGGATCGTCTTCTTAGCTTTAATGACAATCCTATACTTTGTTAGATTTAATAAGAAAACAAAATAATTCATATTAAAACTAATTTAGCCACCCTTTTTCTATTCAAGGGTGGCTATTTTCATGTTAGAATATTAGTTACGTTTGTTTATCATTTACAAACACTTGTTGACAAATTAACAAAAACGATTAAAATATAATCAATTTCTAATCATTTTTTAATAAACGAGATGCCATCTTGTTTATACATACGAAAAGAGGTAATTTTTATGGCGAATCTATTCAAACGAATGAATCGAAAAGAAGACCCTAGTGTCTATGAGCAAAAGGATTCTAACTTGGTCAGATCATTGACTACCAAGGATTTCCTTGCTTTAGGAGTTGGAACAATTGTTTCTACTGCTATTTTTACTCTTCCTGGTATCGTAGCTGCTAACAATGCAGGTCCTGCAGTGACCATTTCTTTCTTGCTCGCTGCAATCGTTGCTGGATTAGTTGCTTTATCTTACGCTGAAATGGCTTCAGCCATGCCGTTCGCTGGTTCAGCATATTCCTGGATTAATGTTGTTTTTGGAGAATTCTGGGGTTGGGTTGCTGGATGGGCACTCCTAGCTGAATACTTCATTGCAGTTTCCTTTGTTGCAGCTGGTCTATCGGCTAACTTCCGAGGTCTAATCGCACCACTTGGAATTAATTTCCCTACATACTTAGCCAATCCAGTTAGTGCAAAAGGTGGATTAGTTGATATTTGTACCGTCTTTGTAATCTTAATCGTTATGTTTTTGATTACACGTGGTGATAAACAAACTTCTCGCGTTGAAAATGTATTAGTAATTTTAAAAGTAGCTGCTGTATTAGTATTTATCGTTGTTGGAGCTACTGCAATTCACTTCGCCAACTATGTTCCATTTATTCCTGCTCACCATGTTAATGCTGATGGTACAAACTTCGGTGGCTTTAGCGGAATCTACGCTGGTGTTTCAGTAATTTTCCTATCATACATTGGATTTGATTCAATTGCTGCAAACTCTGCAGAAGCTAAGAATCCACAAAAGACAATGCCTAGAGGTATCATTGGTTCTCTAGTAATTGCTGTCACACTATTCGTTGCTGTATCACTAGTACTAGTTGGTATGTTCAAATACACCAACTATGCTAACAATGCTGAACCTGTTGGTTGGGCCCTTCGTCAAGCTGGTCATCCAATTGTTGCTTCAGTTGTTCAAATTATTGCCGTTGTAGGTATGTTTACTGCTTTAATCGGTATGATGATGGCAGGATCACGTCTACTATACTCATTTGGTAGAGATGGTATGCTACCTAAATTCCTAGGTAAAATTAGTAAGAAAAATCACCTTCCTCTAAATGCAATCATTACTATGACTGTCATTTCAGTTGTTATTGGTGCCTTCCTAACATTTACATTCCTATCTCAATTAATTTCAGCTGGTACTTTGATTGCTTTCATGTTCGTTTCCATCGGAATTTACCCACTTAGAAAACGTGAAGGAAAAGACATTAATATGCCTGGCTTTAAAGAACCATTCTTCCCTATCATGCCTGCTTTAGGGTTCCTAGCATCACTAGCAGTCTTCTGGGGTCTAGATAACGATGCTAAGATTTATGCGTTGGTATGGTTCATTATTGGTATGATTATTTACTTTGTTTATGGTATGAACCATAAATCAAGAAATCAACAAGCCGAAGTTAAATCAAATGATAATGAATAATTAAAACCAAATAAAAAGAGGACTCGTTTGAGTCCTCTTTTTTGTGCTATTTTCTTACGTATAGGTCAATCCAACCTTCGCTATGATCTTGATAGTTAAATCTCATATGACGAAGTCTGGTGTAGTGTTTCTTTAGGAATCTAGTATCGACTTTCCATAGTCTCCAGCCTTTACGGTATTTAGCAACAACGAATTTATATTTTAGTGAATGTAAGTAATCACGTTGAGCATCATACATTGGCTTGTAATTGATATTATTTCTGATAAAGAAACGATTATCCGCATGTGTTCCAGTGTAAGTATATAAACCAACATCTAGGAAACGGTAGTTCAATAATGACTTATCTTTAGACTTGTTAATAATCTTTGAATATTCATATTGATATGATTGGCTAGGCTTTGAGTAATGTAAGCTTGTACGGTAATTTCTGTTTGTAACAAAGATTCCCAATAAAGCAATTACGGATAATGCCCAGATTAAGTACTTCTTGTTGTATAGATACTTATCAACTAGCAATCCTAATTCGAACAAGTAGAAGATGATGAATGGTTCACACGCAAATAGATAGTATGAAAAACTAGCACCACCAACTTCATATGTTGCTATGATATCGATGAAGACGATTAGTACAAGCAATATCTTGTTACTATCGTGCATCTTTGCTTCACGCATGTATCTAACAACCGAACAAATGAATATTGCAATCATTAGATAGTAAACAGTTCGGATGATCACTAAGTGATGGGAAAAACCAAATGTTGGGTATTCCATCTTAAATAGCGTGTATGCGAGCGATGCGTTTTGCACATGGTAATGCGTCAAGTTTAAGTAGAAGTAGTCGTTAAATAGGAATTTTAAGGCTCCTGTGGCCCAATAAAGAATAATGATAGGTAATGTAACGGATAAGAATCCGATTAACGCGTCTAAGATAATCACAAACAACTTCTTAAAGCGTTTAGTGAATAGACATGCTAAACCAACATAAATAAAGAATATTACCCATGGAATAACTAATGAATATTTAATCCAAAATAGAATTGCAACAAAGCATCCATTAACTATGTAGTAACGACGTGGCATGTCAAACCAGTTATATTTAATACATGAGTAAAGCAAGATTAATACAAAGGTCATTGCGTATTCTTCTGGTAAATCACCATAGTAGAAGATACGACTTGTAAATGCCAATGGGATAAATAAGAAACTGCAGAACATTGCTGTTCTAGCACTTAATTTCATTGATAGAATTCTGTTAATGTACGCGATATCTAGGAACAACAACAATGATTCAATTACATAGATAAATGTAAAAGAGTTGTATGAAAAGATCGCATTTGCGGAATGAATTAAGTAAATTAATGGTCCCCTATTATCGAATAAATCCTTGTAGGGAAGTAATCCGTGTAGTAATCCTTTTCCAACAGTATACATTGTATTCGCGTCTACTGATTTGTTAAATGCGTAGAACGGCGAAGCTGTTGTTAAAAAGAACATACAAACAAAACTAATCACTAACATCAAAATGTTCTTAGCGGTTAGTCTATTTATAATTTTTTTCATTTTCTCACCTCATCTTGTAATAATAATCCAATAAAAATAAAATAGCTATAAAAAAATTCCCTAAAATGAAATTTTTAGGGAATTTTTCTAATTTAATTAATAATTTTACTTTTCTTCTTGCGCTTGAGCAGCTTGACCCAAAATGTTTAGGTAGTGGAATGGACGGTCAAAGTTTGGTTGGAATAACATATCAACCATAGCTAAGTCATCGATTGTGTTCTTGTTTTGGATAAGAACAGATAAGGTGTTAGCTGATTGAGAAATGTCATAACGACTCATTAATGATCCACCTAAGATACGACGAGTGCTTGGGTCGTATACTAATTCCATTAATACCTTTTCAGTTGTTGGCATGAATTCTGGACGGTAGTTATCTTCAACAACTACTGAGCTTGCTTTCATACCCTTTCTTTCTGCCATACCAACAGTCATACCAGTAGAAACTAAAGCGTAATCATATAATTGTAAACCAGATGATGATTGAGTTCCCATGTACTTAGTTGTAGGTTTTTCAATATTCTTACCAACTAAAATACCTTGACGAACTGCGTTAGTTGCTAGTGGAATGTATTCGTTAGTTTCACTTGGATTGAAGTGTACAGCAGCACTGTCACCTGCAGCAAAGATATCTGGGTTTGATGATTGCATATATTCATTTGTGATAATAGCACCATTGTCCATCATATCAACCTTACCAGTTAATAGTTCAGTGTTTGGTTGGAAACCAACACATAGGATGGCCATATCTGCCTTAATATCGTGATCACCGGTTGATAAAGTTAATTCGTCATCACCTGAGAACTTTTGAACACGAACACCTAGTTCTAGTTTTACGTTGTGGTCAGTGTATAGTTCTTCAATCTTGTCAGTGAACTTCTTGTCAAAGTACTTTGATAACACGTGGCTGTCACTGTTGATTAAAGTAGTTTCGTGACCATGATTTGAGAATGCTTCTGCTAATTCAGCACCGATGTAACCAGCACCAACAACGGCGATACGTTTGTGGTTCTTAGCCTTTTCAAATAGGATTTGAGCATCGTGCCAGTTCTTGCAGAAGAATACGTTCTTGTTATCGCGACCTTCGATTGGAGGAAGAACAGGACGTGAACCTGTTGTCATAACTAATTTGTCGTACTTATCAGTAAATACGTCGTGAGAATCCAAGTTTTCAACTTCGATAGTCTTAGCATCAGTATCTACGGACTTAACACTGTGTAGCATTTTAACGTCTGCACCTAAATCAGATAGTTCCTTAGGGTTTGAGTAGAATAATCCTTGAGGATCCTTAACCTTACCATCTAGGTATAAAGCAATACCACATGATAGGAATGAGATGTTGTCATTTCTTTCATATACAGTAACTTGTGCGTCTGGGTGTTCCTTTAAAATTTGTTTAACAGCGAATGTACCTGCATGTGTACAACCAATAACAATAACTTTCATATTGTAATACCTTCTCTATTCTGTAATATTTTCATTTATATTTTCTTCACAACTCTAATTATATGTATTGTGAATAAAAACACAATAATTTTATTTCGCCTTAAGATAATTTTAACATTTTAAATATTAACAGTTATTATAGCGCCTTTGTACTTTGTGTAGCATATCACTGATTTAACAAATGTATAAAAAAAACAACGAAATTAATTCGTTGCTTTTGTAATTAATATAACCAAGCTTTTTTACCTTGTTTACGATTATATACAATCAAAGATACATAAGATGAAATAATCCCCACTATAAATATTAGTAACGATAAAATATCAACTTTATTTGTTGCAGAAGTATTAACATAATTAGAATGCATAGAAAAAACAAAAGCAGAGTAATCCATCAATGCATGCAAACTAATTGAAACCCAAATATTTTTGCTAATATAGTACACAGTAGCTAATACAAATCCCAGTCCCGCTGCATATATAACTTGGTTAGTAGTATCCCAAAATGGTGAAACTAAATAATTTAACATGTGCAAAGAACCAAAGACCATACTAGAGAAGAAAATACTCTTCATTACAGGATACTTCTTAAAGCCTTTTAGCATTGCACCCATCATAACACCACGAATGGAAATCTCTTCAAACATCCCTACAAAAAACGCTTCAATAAGTCCAATACCAAAAGATAAAATGATATTTTGAGCATCCATATTATGAAGAAGGTTTTTCCATACTAGAGTGTCACTTGCTAGTGTCATATTAATAATTGTTAAAGCTATTAGCAGCCATCCCTCTTTAAAGATATGAGAGTATCCACCGTGTTCATGCATGACATTGATTTTCCAATGTCGTTTTGCAAATACCAACAGTGCAATCGCAAATACAGCTCTCATGATTCCTGGATCCATCTGCCCTAATATTTGGTGATCATTGTTATAAATATTAAAGTTAATTGCCGTAACTCCTACAATATTTAATGCAATAAAATCGATTAATAAAACCCAAAAAGTAATTGACCACATTTTTCTTAATTTCATATTATTTCCTCGCTTTAATTGATAAAAACATCATAACACACAAAAAAAGAATGCCAAAATGGCATTCTTTTTTCGTTACTTACGTTTATTAAACTTTTCAATATATGAATTAAATTGCTTTACTGATGCTTTTAATTCTCTCAAATTTTTTGTAGCTTTTTTGTATGTTGCTTTATTTTTCTTAGAACTATTTCTCTTAACTGCCTTCTTAGCAGCTAATACTTTCTTAGTTTCAGCTTTAACAGCTTTTTTCTTTGCAGCTAATTGTTTCTTAACAGCTTTCAAATCTTTAGCAGATACTATTTTTCCGGTGTTAAAGTTAACAGTTCCATTCTTTCTTACCTTGTAGGTAACAGATCTAACTTTTGTAGTACCAGAAGTTTTCATTTTTCCGCTGCCATCAAATGCATAGTACTTACCAGAGATTTTGTGAGCTCCTGATCTAACTTGGCTCTTTGCGTTTAGTAAGAACTTACCAGCAGAAGTAACAATTAACTTGTTAGGAGCATAAATTACGCCCTTTCTAACAGTAATTGTCTTGCCTTTATATTTAAATGACTTAGTAACTAATTGTGCGCTAGATGCATTGTAGTAAGAAATGGTCTTGTTCTTGTTTACAACCATCTTGTTCTTAGCTTGAACCCCATCACTGTAGAAGTAGTACTTCTTACCATTGATAGTTTGATGGCCCTTAACAACGTATCCTTTAGCATTTGCATAGTACCAGTTATTGCCGGAGGAGAAGAAACTGTTCTTCACAAGGTTTCCAGATCCAGCAGCGAAGAAACGCTTAATGCCCTTGGTAGTTACAAATCCACCCTTGATTTGGTATCCATTCTTGTCAAAGTATTGGATATTGTTACCTGTGTTCAAGAATCCTTTATGAGCATATCCATTCTTATCGATGTAAATGATTCTACCGATGTTGTTACTCAAGTAGTAACCTGATGATTGTGCTTGAATACCATTTGCTTGGTAATAAGTCATTGTTCCGTCAGGGTTTGTAACCATTGCATCCCTAACATTCACACCATTTGGTAGGAAGTAATATTCGTATCCATTGATGATAGTTGGTGTAGTTACAAAGTTACCTTGAGCATCAACGTAGTACCAGTTGCCGCTTTCATCCTTTAAGAATGAGTTGGTTGCAACATAACCACTAGGAGTAATGTATCTTTGTTGACCATCGATATTAGTCAAACCATAGTTAACAGTTTGTCCTAATAGTTCCTTAGGCAATACAGTTGCTTGAATTCCCAGATTATCAGAAGTTAATACTGTAAAGTATCCAGCACCGTATGAGTTACTCAATACATATTCAGCACCTCGACCTTGGATGTTAGAACCATTTAGGTACTTAGCATCCCATACCTTAATCTTAGTTGATGGATCAATTGTCTTTCCAGTTGATACTTGTTTTGTTGTAAACAAGTCTGGGTACATCTTTTGTAGTTGACTCAAGAATTCCCCACCGTACTTAGCTTGGTAATCGGTACCTGAACCTTGACTGTATGAATCATATAGCATGTTAATCAAGTTAGTCTTATCACTTAGAACACCTAATTGGTTAACACGGGTTGCTGAAACAACTTGTTGTTTTGGCAACATGTATAGTTGATCAGGAACAAAGTCCATTAATACCTTTAGGTTTTGAGCATGCAATGCCTTGATTGCTGCAGTCAATTGTTCTGCAGTACCGTACTTAGTTGGTGTGTTAAATCCTAAGTCATATCTATCGTTAAATGAGTATCCATTTTGAACGGTTGAATCCAAGAATGTTCCATCATTTGTTGAACGATATTGTGGTGGTAATTCAATATTAGTGAATCCTAAACCAGCAAATAGTTTAGCATTCTTAGCAATTACAACGTTTGAATATTCTGATTGCTTAGTTGGCATACTTTGGAAGTTAGAGAATGCTTCAAAGATAACGTTTGAATCTAGAGCAGCGTTTGAGTGGTATGACTTACCATCCTTAGTTGTCTTAGTACTTGCAGCAGTTCTAACATCTTGTTTTGCAGATGCGCCAACTGGTACCCACATTGATAGGTATCCAGATACTTGAGGGTTAGCATATCCCTTGATTGCTGAACCAGTAAGAACTAAGCGCCCCTTGGAATCGGTGTAAATAACACTCTTCTTAGCACTCTTGTCAGTAGCATAAGTGGCAATACCCTTCTTAGTAGTCTTCACTAATGGACGGTATGCTTGGTTCTTGTGGGCAGCACCCATGTAGATAACAACCTTATCCTTTTTACCTAACTTAAGTTTAGGGTTGTTACTTTCAATAACTGCAATACCTGATTTTCTAGTTTGCTTAGTTCCCTTTGAGGTAACAGTATTAGCACCCTTACCAAAACGAACTGAAACTAATACCTTATTCTTACCCTTGTTTACTGAAACAGTCTTCATAGCTTGACCACCAGCAACATACTTAACTCTTCCCTTTAGCATTGCGCTAATTGAATTGTAGTATGGAGTCTTAGTTGCCATAAATTGACCATTATCAGTGTACAAATCACCGTAATATACACGTGGTGTTGTATCTTTGTTAGTCAACATTAAAGCATAAGCTGATGGAATGTTGTATTGAGTATATTTCTTGTTAGTACTCTTTTCATCGGCATTGTAAATCTTGAACGCCTTGTTAATTTCATCCCATGTTGGATTTAATCCATTTGCAGTTGGGTTAATCTTGTCTTGAATGATTTGAGCAATAACAGTTTGAACACCCGCATCATGGGCTCTTACGATTGAGTAGTTAGGAATAGCAGTGTTGTATGTACTATCCTTTCTTCTGTTAACCACACCCGCAGTGATTAGCTTAGCAATGTCAGAGCGTTTTTTAGGATCATTAGTTAATACATTAGCTAGTGCATCCTTGTAACCACCATCAATGGTAATTTGGTTAGAGCCCTTATCCTTTAAATATTGAGGATCATTGGCACTCCAATCTTCAAGGATAGCTAAATGATCATTAGCATTCTTATCGTTTTTGTTAATACCATAAGCATCCTTGTAGTAACCAGCAATGATATCCAAAATATCAGCATTCATGTTATCAACGGCATCAACACGAACACCATCAAAATTAGCATCTTTATCATTTTGAGTGATGGTACCAAAGTTCATCATGTAGTATAGCCAGTTAAGTGTTTCGGCTTGAACTGTTGGATTTGAGTTGTCTACATCATTAGCTAATAAGAATTCATAGCCTATGTAACTAGTCTTGTTGTAGTTTAAAACACCGTTTTGTTGAGATGGGTTTCTGTTGATAATACGGTAGTCTGAATTAGCGTTTGGGGTTAAAGAATTGTTTCCATAAATTAATGATCCACCTTGGAATCCATCATTTAAATCGTAGTTTTCACTAGTCATATTCCATTGTGATTGAGAATTTACAAAGTTGGTAAAAATGGTCTTAATCTTATCCACACTACCATTATTTGATTGAATATTCTTTTCAATGTTCAATCTTACAGTGGCAGCTGCTTGATTTAATTGATCAGAGGTATTGTTTGAGCTGAACTTGCCAGAAACTAGTCCTTGTTTGCTCATGTAATTTAAGTAGTCAATTTCTACCTTTTTTGAAGGCCACCATACGCTTAGTAGTGGTCTAAAATCATTTGAAGTGGAGTCTCTCCATTGACTATCATTTACTTGAATTTGTTTTGGACGATACCATGAATCTGCTGTAATAAATCCATTTACATTAGTAATGTTTTTATCATCTGCTGAATAAATTGCTGTCTTATCAGAGGCGGCAATTGTTCCAGATGCCAAATTATTGGCTGTGTTTGTTAAAACACCATCTGGACCGAAGTAATAGGAAGAACCGTTATCAACGATAACTTGTGATTTAACTTCTGTATTGTCATTGTAGTAATAAGTTTTTCCATCAATGTATTTAGTGTGTGATTTAAAATCATCTGAAGCATTTGATGCTAGTTGTGGGCTAACACTTTTTGCAGCGCTTGATTCGTTTGCACCTGCAACAGTTACAGCTTGTGAGCTTACACTAGAATCAGATGAAGATACAGTTGATGAGCCAGCATTAGAAATTGCAGATGATGAACCAGCACTAGAAGCTGATGATGAGACACTGCTACTACTTTCTTGACTACTATCAGCATTTGATGAAGCTCCTGATGTAAGCTTATCAGAAGAATCAGATTTTACATTTTGTTCTTCACTAGTTTTACTTACTTTTTCATTACTATCTGAATTAACTGCGGATGAAGCATGTGCTGACAAATTACCATTAAAACTAACAAAAGTAATTGCCATTGCACCTGTAATAATTCCGGCAGTTATCCATTGCTTGCCAGATTTATACATCTTGTAATGTAATTTTTTTTCATTATTAAAATCCATAGTAATCCTCCATTTTTTCGAGTATCGACAAAACAATTATAACAAAAATCATTATTATTTTTAAGATTTTTTTAATAATTACATAATATTTCAAACGTATAACATTTAAGTTTTATTACTAAAAATAACCTATTAACATTTATTTTAAGGAATATATTACATAAAAACAGATTACATGATATTAAATTAATATTAAATTTTTTAAAGGTTATATTTAAATCAGCATAAAAAAAGACACTTTCAGTGTCTTTTTGTTTTTTATTTAAACATCTTAATAAAATCTTTAGATGAAGTTATAAAATGACCATTTCCGATATTAATTCGAGCGACTTTACCACTTCGAACTATACTTTTAACTCTAACAAGAGTACCTTTTTTAATCTTTTTAACTCTATTCTTTTTAGTAAAATGTCTACTCTTATAGGAATAAATGTTCTTAACCACTTTGACTTTTGGAGTAAGTTTATCAAATTCGTAATAATACTTCTTATTGTAATTTCCAGTAATTTTCAAATATGATTTTTCCGCTACATAATATTCTCTTAGAGCTTTATAATATCTTTTTTCATTATTAATATTTTTTCTCTTAGAAAGAATTTTTTTAGCAATTTTAATCGCTTTTCTAGCATTAGCAACTCTATTCTTAGCAATCGCTAAAAGTTTCTTCTTTGCTTTACGATATTTTTTTAGAGATTTATTATATTTTCTGATATTTGCCTTTGTCTTATTTTTATCGAGACGTTTCTTATCTTTTCTTAAAACTTTTAAGGCATTCTCATACAATAATTCTTCCTTAGATTTCTTTTTTCGAGCATTAGAAGATACTTTTTTATCCGTCTTTATAAGTTTTCCTAAGTGAGAATCGTAATATGACTTAGACCCATCACTATTCTTTATCCATTTTCCTTTTACTTGAACACCATTGTTATCAAAGAAGAAATGTTCACCGTCGATTAATTGATCACCAGTTAGGATGTTTCCACTATTCTTGTCATAGTAAGAATAGGTACCATTTGAATTTTTTACCCATCCTCCTTTAACTTGAATACCGTTATTATCAAAGAAAACTCTTTCCTCATTAATAACTTGAGATCCAGTTAATTTGTCAACATTATTCTTTTCATAGTATGACCAAGTACTATCAGGATTTTCAACCCAACCGCTCTTGTAAGTTAAACTACTTGGTAGTGTTGAATCGCTCCCGCTTAACTTGAAATAATCACCTGTATTCCAGTCCTTTAATACATAACCCATACCACGTCCAAGAATATTAGTTCCATTCATATACTTAGCTGACCATTCAGTGATTGGTTGATTATATGGAATATCCGAACGTTCTGCATCATTAACTGTTAAATAACCTGGTCCAGCACCATTATTAGCATAATTTTTGTAGTAATACTTGTAATTTTGAGATTTGAATAATGATGGATATTGTTCTTGCAGTTCATTTAAGAATGCTCCACCATATTTCTTTTGATAATCTCCACCACCGATTGTATTAACTACATACAATTGAGTACCAAAAGGTAATGCATTTGTATTACCAGTAACACCTGCTCTGGTTGCAGATACAACTTCTTGTCCTGGCAAATTATATAATTGGTTGTATACTACATCAGCCATTACTTGCATACCATTATCATGAAGAGATTTTATTGCATTTCTTAAGTCTTCATCTGTTCCATATTTAGTTGGTGTACCAAATCCCAAGTCATATCTATCTGAAAAAGCATAACCGTTATCGATTGTAGAATCAACGAATGTATGATCTTGACTAGATCTGTATTGTGGTGCCATTTCGAAACTTGTTACACCCCAATCCTTAAATAGTGACGCATTCTTAGCAATTACAACGTTTGCATATTCATCATGATTTGTTGGAGTTGGTTGGAAGTTAGAAAATCCTTCAAAAATAAGATTTGAATCTAGTGCGTCATTTTCGTGCAAAACATTACCATCATTATTTTGACTAGTGGATGGTGCTGTTCTTGAATCTTGGTCATCGGAAGCCCCAACCGGAACCCATGCTGCTAGATAACCATTCACCTCTGGATTGGCAACTTGTTTAATTGCAGTGTTAGCTTGACCATTAATATCTTTGTTACTGAAAACTAAATCACCATTATCATCTGTTTCAGCAACTGGTGCATTATCATCTGAATTATAATTTTGAATTCCATTTTCAGTAGTTAGCATCAAGGCACGATATTTTTGGTTCTTATGGGCTGCACCCATGTGTAAAACAACGGTATCCCCATCATTTAAAACCTTTTTGGGGTCAGATCCAACTATTAATCCAATACCTTGATTCCTTGTATCTGCTGTTCCTGAATCACTAACTGTATTGGCACCTTTACCAAAACGTACGCTTGTTAGAATTCCATTATTATCAACCATAGATTGACCACCAGATACATATTTCTTTCTCGCAGTCATCAAGTTTGCTATATCATCATAATAAAGACTCTTCTTTTGCATAAATTGACCGTCATCTTGGTACATATCACCATAATAAATACGAGGAACTGTTCCCTTGTTAGTTAGCATGATTGCATATGCACTAGGCACATTATAATCATTGTATTTTTTTACTGTTTGTCTTTGATCATTATAGAAAGTTTCTAATCCTTGTGCTAATTGACTTGGTGTAAAGTCAGTCCAATCCTTAATTCCAGTTGTATCGATAATAGCTTGACCTACTTTTTCTTGAACATCCTTATCATGGGCATGAACAATTGAATAGTTAGGTTTTCCACCAGATAGAGTTATTCCACCAATAGTATTATTTGTATTGGTTTCTCCATTATGATTTGAAATGTCGATTCCAGAATCTTCTTCATCTATTAAGTTTTTAAATACGTCTCCATCTTGCTTATGTAGCAATGGATAAGCATCCAGTCTGAATGGTGCCTCAACTAATCCGTCATTGCTATAAGATGTAGTTCCTGCATCCACTCCACCTTCAACTAACGAAATATGCGAATCAGCATTTGCATCATTTTGCATTAAATTAAACTTTTGACGTAAGTAATCATAACTTCTTTGTATAATATCGTTACTAATAAAATCAACGGCATCAATTCTAATACTATCAAAATTAGCATTAGAATCATTAGCGGTAATAGTTCCGAAGTTAGTTAAGTAGTATAGCCAATTTAAGTCCTCCGCTTGAACTGCAGGGTTTGAATTATCTACATCATTAGCTAACAAGAAATCAAACAAGTTATTAGAATCTCTATAATTAGAATTAGTATTTGGTGTCATGACACTATTGCCATATTTTAAATATCCACCTTGAAACCATGCATCTCCTTGCCATGGCGATTCTGAATCTGAACTCCAAATATACTGTTGCTTCACAAATGATGGATTATCGCCGTTTCCTTTAAATAACAAATCATTTAACCAATCAGTATTCCCCGTTTGTGAAATTTTCTTTTCAATATTTACTTGAGCTTTCTGTGCTGCTTGATTTAATGTCTGTTGATCAGATTGTATTGAATACGAATGGCTTTTATCTAATAGTCCGTTATTTTGCATTAATTTCAAATAATTAACTTGAACATCCTTGTTTGGCCACCAAGCAGTAATCATAGGACGGAGTTCATTACTATTTGAATTACGCCAAGTAGTACCATTATCTAATATTTGTTTTGGACGGTACCAAGTATCTGCTGTAAAAAATCCATCTACAACATTTTTGTAATCACTTGGGTTAACACTGTTAGCAGCATTTCTTTGTGTAAAGTCATTAACAGCACTCTTACCTGTATTAGTAAACAAGTATTGACCATTTCCATTAGTATCAAAATAGTAGGTAATTCCATTAGCTATTACTTGCTTATTCTTAGCCTGATTACCGTTAGATGTATCAAAATATTGTAACTGACCATTATTTACTACTAAACCTTTAACTACATTTTTGTTGCTATCCAGTAACTTATTATCGCTATAATAATTTGAGTTTACTACTTGATCAACTTTTCCAACTAAATTACCCTTGTTTGGGTCAAAATAGTAATCGACTCCACCAATTTGCGCAGATCCACCTTTTAATTGCAGACCTGTATTTTGATCAAAATATTGAATATTACCGTCGACAGTAGCGACTCCTTTAACATCATTGTTATCACTTGATTTATAAATCCAACCATCCTGGTTATTGACCTTACTTTCAGAGTAGCTTCCCCCAGTGTAGCTATCTATCTTATGTCCCTGACCACTGTCTTTATCAAAATAGTAATTGTCATTATTAACATTTACAATATCACCCTTGGCTTGAGTGCCATCATATTCGTTAAAATATCTTAACTGATCATTATTATCCTTATATAAACCTTGAATGTCCTTATTTTGTGATACATACTTCCAAGTTTGTCCGTTATCATTTGTTGAATATGTACCATTTTGAGGAAGAGATGCAATTGAATTAGCATTACTACTATTTGTAGAATCATTAGTATTCACAATTGAAGAAGTAGCTGCGTTTTGTGCATCAGCTTTAGCTTCAATTCCACCATTGGCAATTGAAGAACCACCATACACAGCAATAGATATTACTGCTGTAGTTAATCCAGCTACAATCCATTGTTTACCAGATTTATACATTTTAAATCGAACCTTACGTTCGTTACTATTGATATTCATATAATCCCCCTATATAAAATCATCATATCGATATAATAACATTGTAACAATTTTGTAATATTATTAAAATAGCATTAGTGATTTTTTATATTAATAAAACAAAAAACTCGAAATTTTTACAAACTTTTGGGTGTAGTTCATGAAGTTGACACCTCTTTACATTGTGTGTCACTACTTTAAGAAATAGTTACTGCATCCGCTTTAAGTATACGTTTTCATTAATAAATGTATTTTCACTGTAAATCGCAACAGATGCAACTTTCATAGCCACCACAGCAAAGTACCCAATTTTTCCTGATTTATACATTTAAGACGAAATTTTGAATTATTATCTTTTGATTTCATATTTTCACTTACATAAAAGCAAAGAATTGCATTTTTATATTCAAAGTTATAACAATTAGCTTCAACTATTAACATATGACATACAATCATAAGCGTTTTTAATATTCCTTTAATCATAATTATCGAAATAAAACTATCAGGGAAATAATTCCACTGATAGTTTTTATACAAGAATATTATTTTTTCTCACTTTTCAAAGAAGAGGCTTTCTTAAAGTTATTAACAATGGACTTCTTCAACTTAGCTTCGTTACCTTTATACTTCTTAATGGCTTTAGTAAGTTTCTTTTTACCCTTAATATCCTTTTCGTAAGTCTTCTTCAATTTTTTACTGCTATGGCGTTTTAATTCTTTCTTATCCTTAGCTAGCTTTTTGTTTAATCTATTCAATGCCTTTTGATCTTTTTTAAGATTTTTGGCACTCTTTAGATATTTTTCAACAGTGTTTTGTTCAGCAACAAGGGCTAAGTAGTACTTCTTATTAGCCTTATATTTTTGTAACAAAGCATTGTATTCCTTTTTGAGTTTCTTTGAACTGTGTTTCTTAAGTTCAGCTTTTAATTTATCTAATTGCTTCAACTCTTTCTTCACTAATTTTTCTAGTGAAGAAGCTTGTTTATTAACCTGTTTCAAACTCTTAGTGGTTAACATCTTGCTTTGAATCTTTTGATTTTCACGTGTTTTGGTTCTTGATAGTGTATTTACATTGCTTACGTGTTGAGTAGTTTGATTATTAACACTATGATCATTTGAAACTTGATTATTAGTTGTTAATTCCCTATTACTCAATACTTTATCAGAATCATCATTAGCATGAGATTGAGACAGTTTGTTTTGACTAACACCATTTCCGTTCTCATGAGCGCTTGTCTTACCTTGTTCACCATGACTTGAAGCACTACTTTGTGCACTTGAACTCGTTTGTGCTTCGTGGCTTGCTGAACTACTTTGTGTACTTGAGCTACTTTGTGCTTCATGGCTTGAGGCACTGCTTTGTACACTCGAGCTACTTTGTGCTTCATGGATTGATGTACTGCTTTGAGCACTTGAGCTACTTTGTACTTCATGACTTGATGCACTGCTTTGGGCACTTGAGCTACTTTGTGCTTCATGGCTTGATGCACTGCTTTGAGCACTTGAGCTACTTTGTACTTCATGACTTGATGCACTGCTTTGGGCACTTGAGCTACTTTGTACTTCATGACTTGATGCACTGCTTAAGGCACTTGAGCTACTTTGTGTTTCATGACTTGATGCACTACTTTGCGCACTTGAGCTACTTTGCGCTTCATGACTTGATGAACTACTTTGGGCACTCGAGTTACTTTGCGCTTCATGACTTGATGCACTGCTTTGGGCACTCGAGCTACTTTGTGCTTCATGGCTTGATGCACTGCTTTGATATTCTGAACTACTATTATTTGAGTTAGAATCAATTAATTCAATGTTTCCTTCAGCATCAGATCTATACTTATGTCCGTCTATCACTTCTTGTTGACTAACTACCAAATGACCTAGACTAGCTTCATAGTATTTTTGAGTTCCATCTTTAAATGAAATAATTTTACCTTTAACTTGAATTCCATTTTCATCAAAATAATATCCATATCCATCAATGTCAATACTACCAGTTGCTAAAGTACCATCACTAAGAGCATAGTAATAATTTCCATTTTTTTCGAAGAAGCCACCAGTATAAGCATGTCCATATCCGCCATCAAAATACATTAACTTGCCATTAACATTTTCAATTACATCTTTTAGTTGTGTATAATCGTCGTTAAAGAATACTTTTGTACCGTTAATGTCTTGATAACCTTTTAAAAGATATCCATTATCGTCAGCGTAATAAATCTTTCCATTACGATTAATGAAAGTATCCCTTGCCATGTTTCCAAGATCATTATCAAAGTAAACCATTTTTCCATTACGTAAGGCAAAAGTATTCTTTTCTTGAATGCCTTCAGAATTAAAGTATGAATAATCGGTACCAATCTTTTGAATGCCAGTTACAAAATCTCCATTCTTATCAGCATAATACCAATTATTTTCATAACAAACATAGCCTTTCTTTACCATATTACCGAGTGTCGGTTCAAAGTACTTTCTTTTACCGTTAATTACAACGATATCGCCCTTAACTTGATAACCGTTTTCATCGTAATATTGTTCGTTATCACCATTAGTCAGTAGGCCAGTGTGAACTGTACCATCCTTGTTAATGTAAAGTTGGTGACCCATGTTATTACTATAGTAATATCCAGCAACAGTTGCCATTGCACCATTACTTTGATAGTAATACATTTTCCCATCAGGATTTCTGTAAATGAAATCCCTTAAATTAACACCATTAGATACAAAGTAATAATTAACACCATTAATTTTTTCTGGAGATTTAACAAAATTTCCATCGGCACCAATGTAATACCAATTTCCATTATCATCTTCTAAGAATGCATTTGTAGGAACATATCCACTAGTTGAAATATACTTAATTTCCCCATTAATATTCCTTAATCCATATTGAACATTTTCACCGTATAGTTGTTTTGGAAGAAAACTAGAAGAAATATTACTGTTATCATTAGTCGTTACTGTAAAGTACCCACTGTTTCCTAAATTACTTAAAACAAATTGTGAACCTCTACCTTGAATATTTGATCCATTAAGATATTGAGCAGTCCATGTCTTAATCTTAGTAGAAGCATCGATTGGTTGTCCTGTTGAAATTTGCTTTATGGTAAATAAATCTGGATATAACTCTTTCAGTTTGTCTAAAAATTCTCCACCGTACTTAGCTTGATAATCTGTTCCGGAACTTTTACTAAATGTATCATAAAGTACGTTCGTGAATGAATTAGTTGATTCAAGAGTCCCCTGCGGATCTACTCTTGATGCATCTACTATTTGTTGATTTGGTAGAGAGTAGAGTTGATCAGGAACAAAATCAGCTATTACTTTAATTCCTTGTGCATGCAAAGATTTAATCGCATCAGTTAGTTGTTCAGCTGTACCGTATTTAGTTGGGGTACCAAATCCTAAATCATATCTATCATTAAATGCATAACCATTCTGAACAGTAGAATCTAAGAAAGTTCCATCTGTAGTTGAACGATACTGAGGTGGTAACTCAACATACGTAAATCCTAATTGTTTAAATTGATCTGCGTTCTTTTGAATAACAACATTTTCGTATTGATTAGTAGTTTTAGCAAAATCTTGAAAGTTAGAAAATGCTTCAAAGATTACATTAGAATCAGATGCAGAATTCGAGTGAAGTGATTGACCATCAGTCGTTGGTGTTGTACTTGGATCCGTTCTGATATCTTGACTATCAGATGCTCCCAAAGGAACCCACATTGATAAATATCCTGATACCTGTGGATTTGCATAACCCTTTATGACGCTCCCATCCAATGTTAAGTCACCATTATCATCAGTACGGGCCAATACGTACCCATTAGCACTATCACTATTAAATGTAGCAATACCAGAATCAGTAGCTGTTAATAATTGACGATATTCTTGATTTTTATGTGCAGCACCCATATGTACTACAACTTTATCTGTACTAGATAATTTAAGATTAGGATTGTTGCTTTCAATTACCGCAATACCAGATGTTCTGGTAATATCATCACCAACATCTGTTGATTTCAAAGCACCTTTTCCATATCTAACTGATGTTAAGATTGTGTCAAAGCCATTATCTACTTTAACTGTATTCATCGATTGTCCACCAGAAACATATTTTATTCTAGCGTTGAGCATAGAAGAAATAGAATCATAATAAGGTGATTTATTAGCCATGAATTGTCCATTATCAGTATACATATCTCCGTAATAAACTCTTGGAGTTGTATCCTTATTAGTTAATATTAAGGCATAGGAAGCTGGAATATTATATTGAGTGTATTTTTTATCAGTACTATTTTCGTCGCTATTATAAATTTCAAAGGCTTTACTTATTTGATCTAATGTAGGATTCAATCCAGTGGAATTTGGTGCAATTTTATCAATCACAATATTAGAAATAATACTTTGAACACCATTATCATGAGCTCTAACAATTGAATAATTAGGAATGTTTGTATTTTCAGTATCGTCGTTTGTTCTATCTACAACTCCTGAAGTAATTAGAGAAGATAAATCATATCTATTTGAAGGTGAGCTCATTAAGTCAGCTTGTAAGGCACCTAAATAATCACCATCAATTGTCATTTGATTTGTTCCATGATTCTTTTCATAATAAGCATCATTCTTACTCCAATCCTCTAATATAGAAATATGATTATTGGAGTTACTATCGTTTTCATTAATCTTGTATGCACTCTTAAAGTATTCACCAATGATATTCAAAATATCTGCATCCATGTTATCGACAGCATCAACACGAACACTGTCAAAATTACCATTTGGATCCTTTTGAGTGATACTACCAAAATTCATAAGGTAGTATAACCAGTTTAGTGTTTCTGCTTGTACAGTAGGATTCGAATTATCTACATCATTCCCAAGCAAAAATTCATAACCATAATAATTGCTTTCTTTGTAATCAACTTTACCATCTTGTTTGGATGGAGTACGACCAAATAATCTATAATCTGAATTGGCATTTATAGTTTGTGAATTATTGCCATAAGCCACATTTCCACCTTGGAATCCATCAGAAACATTATAGTCTTCACTATTAACATTCCATTCATCTTGAGAGTTAACAAAAGTAGTAAATAAAGATTTAATCTCACTTAAATCACCATTATCCGCTTTAATTTTGCTTTCAATGCTTAATCTTACAGTAGCAGCTGCTTGGTTGATATCGTTTGCACTACTATTATTATCAAAATGACCACTAACTAATCCGTTTTTACTCATGTAATTTAAGTAATTAATTTCAACAGTCTTGTCAGGCCACCATACACTTAATAATGGTCGAAAATCTGAGTTAGTAGAATCTCTCCATTGTGTGTCGCTAACTTGAATTTGCTTTGGACGGTACCAGGAGTTGGCAGTTAAAAATCCGTCAATGTTTGTGATTGACTTTCCGTCAGGAGTATAAATAGATAACTTATCTGATGAATTGATTGATCCATTAGAAAATTTAGAATTGAATGTAGTTAAATAACCATTAGGGCCAAAATAATAATATGTGTCATTGTCATCAATCAAAGCTGACTTAACTTGATTGTTGTTCGAATCATAGAAGTATGTTTTTCCATCAATTTCCTTTGTATGTGCTTTTAAGTTTTGTGAAGCATTGGATGCTAAAGATACACTTAAGGAAACCGATTCATATGATTGCACAGACTTATTAGACTGTGATGCTGAATCAGATTTTTCTGACGAATTTGAGCTCGTTGATGCTGATTTTGAACTTTGTGATTGATTTGAAACGTCTGAACTTGTTGATGACGCATGTGAATTAGATGATTGATTCATAACATCTGAACTTGATGAAGAAGTCACAGCATTAGAGTTTGTTGACGACGCTAAGCTTGATTTGTTTGAATTATCAGTGCTAGGTACAGACGAAGAACTTGATCCGCTTATGTAAGATGACGCTGAATATGCACTTTTAGCACTACCGGAATCTGTCGAAGCATAGCTACCTGGATATGTAATCTGATTTTGACTAGCTTTTGCTGTAACATCATTAATATTTTGGAATAATACAATAGACATTGTTGCTGAAACAATACCTGCAACAACCCATTTTTTCCGCTTTTATACATTTTATAATGCAATTTTCTATCTTGATAATTATTCATAAATACCACCTATATGTTATAAACTTATTATAATTTTTCAATATCATTGCAATCACATTGTAACAAAAACGTATAAAAAAGTTAATAATATTTAAGATTTTATTAATATTATTATGGTAAACGTAGGAATAACCCGTTATATCAACTTTTTATAGTTAATATTTTCTTAAAAAATAAAGCAATGTATATTACATAATTATTACAAAAAAGAACACCCCTATTAGGATGTTCTTTTTCATAACTTTTATTTAACATTCAATTTTACTTCACTAAACCCTTGATTAAATGTTGCTGTCCATTGTCCTTTGGTTAGGTGTGGAGGGAGCAGGAAGGTTCCTGAAGATACCCTTTGACCTTCCTCTAATCTAATGTCTTGTTCATCAAGTTTTTTGACCAACCATTGAAGTGAATTTAAAGGATTACTTAACACTTCAGAAGATGTTCCAGTTGCCACCTCTTTACCATCATGACTTAATGTAGTTGTCACATTTTCTAAATCTTTAAGCGAGAAACTATTGGTATCAAATTCTTCTCCATAGACTACGTATCCGCCGACCGCGGCGTCTGACATGACCATGTATTTAGACAGTGATGGGAACCAATCAGAAAATCTTGAATCTGGAACCTCGACCCCTGATGACACTGTGGTCTTATTTGCTAAATCCTCTAGGCTATCGGTTGGTAATAATGGCTCTTTGGCTTTAAAGACCAGTTCAACTTCGGCCAGTGGCTCCATAAGTTCACTGTTCAGTGATAATGATACCGGTGATTGAACGAAATGTGATTTAACTTGAGCCCCATATAGTGGTTCGTTTGAATCGAACATATCTTGGGTTTGCTTACTAGTCAAACTGATCTTGTATCCACCAAGATCTTCATCTTTTAATTCCATTAATCTTCTTTGAACTCGATATGATGACTCTTCATCAGACACCATATCTTCCCATTCATCCATTTTTAATGGTTTCTTGGTCTTGTATGCTTCAAACAATGCGTTGGCTAATCTTTCTTCAGTTGCGGTTAATCCTAATTCAGTAGTTGTCATAATAATACGCTCCTTTTCTAGCAGCGTACCTTATTTGGTGACGCTGCAATCCAAAATAAAATATTAATCTGTCCATCATCTAACTCACTAATCGGTAATTGCATTGTCACCACTTCCTTTCCTAATCCTGATTGATAAATAAAAAAGCGCCCTCAAACCCATACTTATTATGGGTCTAAGGACGCTTCCGCGTGTTACCACCTTTAATTTAATAGTCTAAAAGGACTATCCTCTACGTACGGATAAAAATCGATACGCTGTCAACTTAACGGTTGCTACCGGCGCCACTTACTGTTGTTTCAGTGGGCTAACTAAAGAATGATAACTTTTAATCAGGTTCGTTATGCTGTCACATCAACCCAGCACTCTCTTAAAACGATTCTGATTAGTTGTTCTTATAATCGCTATTTATTTATCTAATTGACACTATTATAAGAGCGTGGTTAGAAAAGTCAACACTTTTTAATTATTTTTTAATAAAAGTTTTCGTATAGTTCCATTGTGGACCAGCAGTGTTGTGAATAACGTCTTTAACGTAGCTTTTTTGTAGGTAGTAAGTTCTTACTTGATATAGTGGAGAAATTCCTTGATTATCGTTTAGTTCCTTACTTGCATCGATTAGATCTTGCCAACGTTTGCTTGCGTCATTTGCATCTGTAGTGCCAGCCTTCTTTAATAATGCGTTAAACTTAGCATCGTTGTACTTACCAAAGTTGTAAGGTGTGTTTTGTTCAGGAATTTGTAGGAAGGTAATTGGGTCTTTGAAGTCTCCACCCCATGATGATAGTGAAATTTCGAAGTTACCCTTAGTTAGATTGTCGTTGGCTAACTTACCCGGAATGGTTCTTAGGTTTAAAGTGAAACCAGGAAGAACTGATTCAAGTTGTGCCTTTAAGTATTGTGTCGCAACTGGAGTGTTGGCATCATCAGTTGAAGCCATTAATGATAATGACACGTTCTTGATGCCTAATTCCTTTAATCCCTTTTCATAGTAATGTTTAGCTAACTTCTTGTTGTAAGCTAGCGAGTCTTTGCCGCCTTGTTGGTCAGCAAAATCCTTGCCAGTCTTTGGATCATTAGCTAAACCGTAAGGAACGAATCCAGTAATCTTTTTGGTGTTAAAACCAAGAATACTTTCGTTTAGTTGATCTCTATCGATTGCTAAAGAGATTGCCTTACGAATGTTTTTGTTGTTAATAATCTTTCTGTTTTGTTCATCAGGGTCGTTAAAGTTGTAACGTAGGAATGTAGTCATTGAATATGAGTAATCATGCAATTCTGAATTATTCTTGTAGTTCTTTAATTGTTCTGATGATAATGCAGTCACATCAATCTTACCTTGGTTGTAAAGGTTCAAACTAGTGGTTGGGTTAGCTACAACAGTGTAGTTAATCTTCTTTAGTTTGATGTCCTTAGCATCCCAGTAATTATTGTTCTTTACATATGACCAAGTATCATTAGTTCCATTCCATCCCTCAATTGAGAATGGTCCTGAGTAAACCATGTACTTAGCATTAGTTCCATACTTATCACCATACTTATTAACGATAGCTTGGTCTTGTGGTCCGAATAATGGATAAGCCATCAAGGTCTTGAAGTATGCGATTGGTTTAGTTAACTTAATTTGAACTGTATGTTTGTTAAGAGCCTTAATCCCTAACTTATCAGGGTTCATCTTACCGTTAGTGATAGCTTCACCGTTTTCAACATCGTTGAATAAGTATGAGTACTCAGCCTTAGTTGCAGGTTTTACAGTCCGACGCCATGAATATACGAAGTCATTGGCAGTAATTTCCTTACCGTTACTCCACTTGGCATCTCTTAGTTTAAATGTCCATGTCTTACCATCCTTACTAGTCTTAGAACTTTGCGCTAAATCTAGTGTTGGTTTTCCATCATTACCAAGCTTGTAAAAACTACTAAAGGCATTTCCTGTTGATCCATATCCAGTAGATGTTGAGATATCTAAAGTACTTAATTGTGATGTGGCTGCTAAATTTAATGTTTGTGTCTTGGCATCGTTACCGCCTGAATTATTACCACATGCTGCTAGCGTTACCCCTGCTAACGCTGTCATTGCTGATGCTACTAATAACTTTTTCATATTTTTTCACTCCTATGTGTTTGTATGTGCTCAATCAAAAGAAAAAGACCACTGCCCGAGGATAACAATAATGTTAGCCTCAAACAGTGGTCTCTTGTTCGTATAACTCAATTTTTATTAATTTCTGTCAAACTATCTCGAGTTACACGCTTAAAAAGGTTACCACATTTGTGCTAACGACAGTTTGACAACAACATGAAATTAAAATTACGTTTTTCAAATGGATAACCTTCTTTCGTACAGATTGATTATCTTGAATAATACATGCTTACAAATGAGAAGTCAATGATTAATTCTAATTATTTTTTAATATAAAGTAAAAGCACCTACTTTTTTATTGCTCTATCAGTAAAAGTTGTATACTATGAAGTAGCAAAGTAAACATGAGAAGGAATGAAAAAAATGAAAAGTACATTTTCAAAAATTGTAATCGTCATTATCTTGTTATTTATTGCCATCATCGCTGCTATTAGTATTGCCACCAAGAATAGTAACGTTGATTCCACATTGAAAGCAGTTAATCAAACCGTCGCTGTGACAAAGAAAAAACATAATGGTAAATATGAACTAATTGTTAAAAATAATCAAACAAGTCAATACAGTTTTCCTCGTCTTGATTCATTGAAGAAAGACACATACAAAAAAGGAACTAAACTAACATCTACCAAGTTAGTCCAAGATGAACAAACCAACTTCTACAAGATCAATGATAATACTTACGTGCTATCTTCTGATGTAGATGTTAAATAAAAAGAGACCTCTGGGAACTGAAGTTATAATATTGAACAGATAAATAAAAGCACTTTCGATAAAATGATTATTTTAATTTGATAAAATAACATAATTCGGAGGTGTTTTTTGTATGGCTAATAATAGATATTCATATGAAA
>NZ_JAPDKO010000014.1:0-36298 GCF_030398685.1 Apilactobacillus sp. EABW-1NA | reverse complement strand
AATATCACTTTGAACATTACCGAAACCATTGTTAAGACCTTCTCCAAAACCATTCATGATTGCATTACCGTGTGGAATAAGTAAGGTTCTATCGTATGATATTGGACCCTTATGTTGCTTAATCCAATTACCAATTCCACCAATAAAGTTTTTACCGGCTTCCCATGCTGATTTCATACCGTTAATTAAACCATTGATGATTGCTGAACCGGCTGAAGCTAGTCCACTACCGATACTTCTAACAGTATTTACGGCACTACTGATAAAACCACCTACAATGCCCGGAATGGTACTCATAGTTGATCGGATAGAACTAACGATACCGTGGAAAATAGTAGTTAAGGTTGTATATAATGCCCATGCACCTGCAGCAACTGCAGATAATCCGGCACCCACAACCATTAATGCAGCACCAACTAAGAATAGTCCTGCGGCTAAGATAACAGCACCGACACCTAAAACAATAGCGGCGGCACCTGCTACAACCATAGCCACACTAGCGACTAATAAGCCGGCTGCGAATACAACTAACAATACTCCTGCTACTGCTGCTAAACCTGCAAAGACAAGGATTGCAACACCTAGCAAGGTAATGTTTAATGCTGCCATTAATCCATAGTTAGCAATGTTTGGTAATTGAGTAGCTAGCATTGTCATACCTGCTGCCATTAGCCAAACTGCAGCACCAACTAATAGCATAGCGACACCGAAGATTACAAATCCAACTGCTCCAGCAATCATTGCTGAACCCGCTACCGCTACAACGATAGCTAGTGCAGCTATTAGGACTATCATTCCAGCAAAGACCGCAATTGCTCCCCAGCCTGCTGATGCAAGTTGAATTGATGCTTGAACCATAATCCACATACCTGCAGCAATTACAACAATTGCAACGGCTGTGATTAGTAGTGCAGTTCCGAACTTAATCCACTCCATAGCTCCACCTGCTGGTGGTGTTGGTGCTTCTGGTACTTTTGGAGTTTTTGGAACTTCTGGAGTTTTGCT
This sequence comes from Apilactobacillus sp. EABW-1NA, assembly GCF_030398685.1. Taxonomy (NCBI): domain Bacteria; kingdom Bacillati; phylum Bacillota; class Bacilli; order Lactobacillales; family Lactobacillaceae; genus Apilactobacillus; species Apilactobacillus sp. EABW-1NA. Next base: position 35,293 of record NZ_JAPDKO010000014.1, on the reverse strand, counting down.
TTTACCAAACATATCACCAAAACTAAATGATTTAATGGCTTTGATGCCGTTCCAAACTTTGACAATTGCTACAATTGCAGCAATTGAACCAGCTAGATAAGCAATAGCACTAGCAACATTCCTGATTAAACCGGGGTTCATTGAGTTAATCCATTGGAATAACAATACCAATCCAGTAATCACAATACCTTTCATGCTAGCTTTTAAGATAACGATTGAAGCAGCGAATAACTTAATCGTGTTAGGGTCCATCTTTGCAATAGCTTGGTAGAAACCACTGATAACATTGGTAATTCCACCGATTGTGTTACCTACTAATGTTCCAATAGTCTTAAATCCACTGAATTTTGAATTGCTACTTCCGAAAATACTATCTACAACGTTAGTGATAGCATTACGAAGGTTATTGTAGTAACCAACAATTGAGCTAATCATGCTAGAATCTCCAATCCCTTGGAAGAATTTAGATCCAGCCTTTGCTACATAGTCATAAGCAGAACCAACATCATCAATAATTCTTTGTAATACCTTAGCTGATTTGTCGGCCATGCTTGTCATATCGATATTACCAATCTTGTCGATAATGCCCGATATTGCGTCAATACCGACTTTACCAACCTTATCAAAGGCGGGTTGTAAGGTATTAGCAGCAGTTTCACGAAGACCGTCCATAGCTTGACCTACTGTCTTATATGTTGTTGCCATCTTGGTAAATTGTTTATTAGTACCAGTTTTAGCAACCGCATCTAAGAATTTTTGAGTTTCTAGTTTACCGCCTTGAACATCTTTTACTAGTTGTCCCGCCGACTCATGCATTGTTCTAGCAACCGCAGCAATACCGGCTGGAGTTTGTTCTAGCATTAATCTAAAGTCTTGCCATTGGACCATTGGTTTAGAAGCCATTTGAGTACCTTGTTGTGATAAGGTCTTCATAGCTTGCACCGGGTCAGTAGCGGCCGCAGCTAATCCACCGAAACCTTTAACTAAGCTACCTGCATTCTTAACCCCAACAGCAGCTAATTGACTATATGTTGATGCCATATCACTCGAACTATAAATAGTGTCTTGAGCATATTGTTGCATGTCTTTTCTAGCTGCCGCAATTTGGTTCTTACTCATACCTAGCATTGCCATGTTCCCGTTAAACGTTTGCCATGCAGTCGAAGACTCGTTCAGCTCTCCTACCATTGACCGCAATTCACCGGTAATCCCACCAACTACTTTACTAATACCATTAGCAGCTAATGTTGCTCCTGTCATAGTCTTAAATAGTGAGTTGGTTCGGCCTAAAGTGTTGTTAAATTGTTCATATGGTTCAATTGGTGGTTTTGGTGAATTACCAATACCGCCCATCTTATCCTTTAGTTTGCCTAAGGCGTCTCCAGCTTTGTTCAAACGATCATAGAATTTGTTTAAGGGGTCTGAAAAACCATCTCCTATTTTGATATAACTTTCTAAAGTTGCCATTTTTATTTTTCACCCCCTTTCTAGTTGTTAAATTTTATATGTATAAGAAAAGCACGCTTTTAACGTGCATCTCTTTCAGCTTTTCTTTTTGCTTTTTCTTCTTCCTTAATTCGGATATCGATAGCAGCAATAATCAAAGCCTTTTCTTTCTTATTCATTTCAGCCCATTCAGTGGGTCTGAAGTGATATTCATTAAGACAATATAGGTAATAAGAAAAATCTCCATTACCTGTCTTAATTATTTTTTTGCTTCGTCAACGTCATCTTCGATTGAAGTTTCAAATCCTGAAGCATCTTGAATTGCCATTAGTAAGTCAGTGTATTCACCAGCTAGTAACATAGCTTTAGCAGTACCAACTGGATCAGCAATTGTGCCGTAGTTTTGTTGTAACTTTTGACTGTTTAAATCTGGTGATACAATCGCAGCACTAACCATAGCATCAGATAGCTTGTCTTGGTCTACACTTTTTTGAACTTGTTGAGTACGTCTATCTTTTGTTACTTTGGTGCATTGCTTACGTAATGCTTCCATTTCTGCATTAGTTAATGGTTTGATTTCAAAAGGTGATTTAAAGCGGTTGAATTTAACCTTAACGTTTTCAACTTGTTCAACATTTTCTTTAAGAAAGTCATCTACTGATGTTTCTTGTCTTTGTTGGTCTTTCACTTCTTCTTGAGCTTGTTCTTCTGGGTTCATAATCTAAAAACTCCTTGTTATTTGTTAAATTTATCGATTAGGTCGACATCTTCAAAAGTAAAGTCAGTTTCAAACTTCATGATACCGTCATCAGACTTTAAATCACCTAATGGTAGGTTATCTAGTGAAACTGAACTTAGTAAGATAGTTTGGTTACCTTGCTTTTCGTTACCATAGTATGTTGTAACGATGTTAAAACGTTGTTCTTGTCCGGTTCTCAATGAATCAATTTCATTTGAGATTAGATCACTGTTAGTAATGTAACCGGAGATTGAACCAGTTCCTTCCCAACCAACATATTTGTGGCGTACGGCAAAGTTGCCTAATGTATTTACCTTTTCTTTTGACTTTTTAACAGTTGCTTTGAATTCTGTACATTCAGCAAATGGAATGTTTTGTCCGTTACGTTGGAAGAAAACACGTGCTGAACGTGTGGAGATGGTTTGTTGGCCGTCCCCTAAATCGTTTAATGGTTGTACCATGTTTTTAGCTCCTTTCTACCTATCTAGTTACCGTAATGGTGTTGTATAGTTTTTCCATGCTGTCGACTGGAGTAACTGAATAAGTCATTACAACAGTGTCATCAGCATTACCCTTAGCAATTGCTAAATCAGCTTGGTCGAAGTCGCCAATAATGCCATCAGCAACTAGTTGTTTGAAGTAAACAGTAACGCTAGACTTCAAAAGGTTACGTCCGTCATCGTTGTTAGTAACTTGACCGATGTAGCCATTTTCAAACAAGTTTTCAATGTGATTTGCAATTTCATCTAATGCTCTAAGTTCACGGTTCTTATGGAATTGTGAGCTCTTTGAATCAGTAAATGTTGTTAAGGTATTGATATCTTGTTCAATAACTACTGAACCATCACGTCTTGCAGTAAATACGATGTGTCCCGCATTTAAAGCCTTAATGATTTGTTCTTGTGATTTAGCAGGATAAGGAGCTTGAACTCCGTCATATTTCACATAAGTTAGTGATTGATTAAATGGTACTGATGCGGACTTACCTGCAAACCATGCTGATGCAATGGAAGGAGTAACAATAGTACCGTCTTCGTAAATAACACCATTTTCGATTACAGATACCGCTTCATTGTCATATTCAGTAGTTGAATATGGAACCACGGCAGTAACCTTGTAACCTTGGTTGTTACGTAGGTCTTCGACTAATTGAGCTAAAAGACCATGAATTTTGTCAGCTTCATCAAACCCAGCAGTAGTTGCTACTTGGAATTGTTCGGTTTGTAATGCTTGTGATAATGCGTTAAATTGAGCGTCTGAAGTAGCAGTAGTTGAGTTACCACCACTTAAACGAACTGATTTTTCGCCACTGATACTAATTGATTGAGCCTTAGAAGCATCAACTCCAAAAGTAACGTAGTCGTTATCTTGAATCTTTTCAGCGTGATCAACTGGAATGATTTGTGTATCAACAACTTCAGTTCCGAAGATAGTCTTAACAATCACACTTGATTGGTTAGTAATGCTTTGTACTAAGTCGATAGTAATGTCATTACCTTTAGCACCTGCATAACGTGCTTTGATGTTAAAAGGTAGTGAGCTATCGTTTGCACTAGCTGGAGTACCAGCATTTACGTTAACTAACTTAACGTAAGTAGCATTTTTCAATGCTTCACTGATTGTGATAGCACTTGCATCGTGAACTGAAACCCCGATTAGTGCTTTAAAGTCGGAGTCTGATGTTAATGTGATAACACCATTGTTACCCCAACCATAGTTGACACCGTTTAGTAATAAAACAGTGCCACGGTTGTTGTCGGTAATCGCCGGTTTGGCACTTTTAACATTAATGTAAGCACCGGGGCGAACCTTGTTGTATGCGGAAAATGTTCCACCTGCCATTATTCTTCCACTCCTTTAAATTGATTAATTTTAGCTTGAGCTTCTTCTTGTGTGATTTTTTCAGTGTCTGAAACCACCATTCTAAGAATTGCTCTGTCGACAACAGAAAAAGAACCGTAGTCAACAAGAGCTTGCTTGCTGTACAACGGTTCTTCTTTTTCTACTGTTTCAACCGGTTCAACCGGCTTTTCTTGGACGTTTTCTGTTGCAGGTTCTGGTGTCTTATCCGTCTTAACTTCTGAACTTGCATCAGATTGCGTCTTGTCTTGCTTGATTTCTTCAGTTTCGTCCAAAAAAATCACTTCCTTTCAATATTTACGTTTTTAATTCTACTTCCATCAACTTTTGGTGCCACATAGCCGATTAAATCAAAAGTAAATACCAAACTGTTATCAGAAACGACAAAGTTGCGATTGAAAACGTCATTGTTTCCTAACTTTAGAAAATCGACGATCAGTTTATCTTGAACTTCTTGAATGTCATCATTTTCGTGATAATCTCTTGGAAAATAAATCACTTGGCAATTGTAGGTAATGCCATGGATTAAATTTAATTGTGCTTTACTTCTAATATTGACCACCGGAATGAAAAAACTATTCTTTTCAAAACCGGACTTAACGTTCTCACGGTAAATCGTGGTATCTTCACCGAATATTTCTACCAATTTGCTAGTGATAAGCGTTGTAATGTCGTTCATATTAATCACCCATTAGCTCTCTTAGGTTCTTGTCGAAGAACCCTTTTAAATCATTGTTAATCTTGTCGTTAGCATCATCTAAAGCGTTCTTATTCATAAATCTACCGTTAACCCAACTACCCGACCTTGTTCGATGTCCGTTTTCAACAAACGAAGCATAATCTTGGTCATTGCTAATCTTGACTGACAGTTGACGTGATGTATAAGTAACACCCGATTTGCTCCAAGCTCTACGTAATGTCCCAGTTTTAACTGGCGTAGTCTTAACAATCGTATTAAAAGCAAATGTGGAGATGTCATTGAGCTTATCACTTGTTTCAGTTAACAACCTACGGGTCTTAACTTCACTACCAACATGTTCAACGAACTTCTGGAAGGCTCGGTCATCTATTTCAAAATCACTCATGCTTTATCGTCCAAGACCATTGCTACTTCTTGATGTGTAGTGTAATGAGCATAACCACCACTAGCTAGTCGGTAATTAGTAACGTTACCGTTAATGTCAGTAATGTTGATATCGGCTCCTTGCGGAATCTTTATTCCATTACTGATTAGTAGCAGTGAATTGTACTTCACTTCATCGAAGAATGATTGATTACCGCCGTTTAATGTTTTCTTAACAACCTTACAAGGTTCGTCAGAAACGATAGTGGTATCAACCATCTTAGTTATGCCACGACTATCTTTACTTTTAACAGTTCCGATGATCGTAGCTTTATCACTCCACATTTTTTTAACAATATTTACATTGCCTTTAATCATGGTAGCTTTCTGAACCTTTGCAAGATTGGCGTGAAGTTGTCCGTAATTGTATTAACTGATTGTAGTTGTTGGTAGATTTGCCCTTTTGAACGGAAAGTATAGCTGACATCACCTTCAGTAAGGCTTTGTAGCCTCTCATCTTCATCAGTTTGTGATGGAAGAACACCATGTGTATTAATATATTGATTTACCATTCCTAAGATGGAACCATCTAGGCGTTCGGGTATATCGTTAATATCGATATTGCAGTAATTAGCCACGTCATTAGCAACTTTATCAATTACATAATCGACAATCTGCATAGCGTCCTTATCTTCCCTGTCCTTATCGGATATGAATAGTAGAACTTCGTTTTTGATTGATGCCTTCCTTGGAAACTCTAGCATCTAATCACCTACTTTATTTGCCGTCAGTAGTAGCAGCAGGTGCAACAACTGCAGCGTAACCTTTAGACTTGTTCTTGAACATAAATACGTCAGCGAATTCTGATTCGTAGTATAGGTAGTTACCTTGAGTAAGTGCTGATGGTTCTTGTAGTCCGGCGAATTGGTACTTGTCTGGAGCAACATGCACACCTTCAGCAATTAGGAACATTTGAATTTGTTGTGAACCAGCTTTGTCTGCTGCACCAACAGTAAAGTCGTAGTCAGTCTTCATACGGCTTGATGGAACAACATTGATAGTTACATCGTCCAATGAATGAACTGTTCTTTGAATATCTCCGCTACCATTTGCCATTGCAAAACGGTTAGTAATTTGAGCATTCTTCAATAGTTCGTTAACGGCTGGAGTGATGTATAGAGTTCTAGTTCCTTGAACTTCTGATTCGTCCATTGCAGTCATCATCTTGTCAAATTGACGTAGTACGTTTTGTTCAGTTAGTTGGACGTTGATAATACCATCACTATCAGCACCATCTAGGCGAACCTTTTCCTTGAATAGTTTTGAGTACATGTACTTGTCTTGTTCAGGTACTTTTAGGTTACGGTTAAATTCGTCTGTAATCTTTGAGATAGTTAGAATACCGTTGGTGTCATCTACATCTCTTTCATCTACTGATGTTTCCCATTCGCGATCGAATGCTAACTTGAAGTCTTCCCAATCGTTTGAGTAGTCAGCCATCTTGCCTAAAGTAATGTTGTTACGGCTACGGTTTCTACGTCCGTCCTTAACTGATACTAAAGGTACTTTAACGTGGTTAGGACCGTCCCAACGTAGTGAGTTGTTAGCTGGTGTCTTCCATAGTGAGTCTGATGTTCTAATGTCTGCGTAGGCTTCGTCAACTGCTTGTCCGTAAGCCTCAGCGTAGTTTAATAAATCTGCCATAATTTAAAATCTCCTTTTATTCTTTTGGTTTTACTCCCCAGTTTGCAAGGAAAGCGTCCTTATCACTTAGGCCACTGTTTGAGTTGCCCACTGGTTCGTAGTTAGTATTTGTTCCTTTGTCGAACATGAAGGCATTATCCTTTTCGATGTTGGCAATTTGGTCGTCTAGGCCTTCTAATTCGCCTTTATCGTTAAGTTTGATGTTATCCATGTCTAGCAGTGCTTTAACTGCCTTGGTGTTACGTGCTTTGTGTCCCGCCAAACTTGTATCAATTGCACTATTTAGCTTCATGGAACTAATTTTGCTTTCAAAGTCGGTCTTAATTTGCTTGTTTTCATCTTGAAGGCTTTTAATTGTGTTTTGTAAGTCTTCGTTGTCCTTAGTAGACTTTGACAAGCTCTTTAAGTCCTTTTCATTCTTAGCAACTTGCTTAGATAATTCTTCGTTTTTGGTTTTAAGTTCGTCATAATCGGCGTATTTTGACTTAAAACTTTCAACGTCAGTACCATGTATCTTCATAATGCTGTCTACTTGTTCAGCAGTAAGTCCTAGGTCTTTCAATTCTTCACGTTTCATAGTGTGATCACTCCTATCTCGTCATTTTTACGTGTGAACGAACACAAAATTAGGTATAAAAATAAGCAGTTTAACGACATACTTAGGTCGTAATATTAAGCTGCCATTGCTTTCCACTGATTAAAACTCATCTCTTGTACTATATTGCCATTTGCCCAACGTTTAACGACTGCTGGTGATGTCGATATATGTGGCACTGTAGTACATCTACAATAAGGGTGGATAAGCGGATAATTCTCGCCGGGAATGCGGTCAGTCATCTTAAAGATTTGACCGTTTAACCCGCTACAAATATCACAAGTCCGTCTCTCGAACGTTGAAACATATTCATATTCTTCAATGCCCTGTGATTTGTAGCTCTCGGCAGTTGCTTCTTCTTGAACATGCCCTAATTCAGTAACTACCAGCCGATGAATGTGCTTTGATTGCACTCCTGCAAAACGTTCACGAAAATCACGTTGTATCTTGCCATAATTAGCACCAGTTAGCGTGTTTCTTAGCATGCTATCCATCAATTGACTAGGTAATTCTTCTACATAGTTACCCCACAATCGTTGTGAGAAGTTTTTTTTAACTCCGTCATCTTTACTCCATGGTTTGCTTAGCACATGTCGCAATTTGTCAGTGTTTAAAGTAGCAAAGTTTGTATCAAATACACCTTTATAATCTTGAATGTTATAAATATCATGCAAATAGGTATGTTGGTATTCCGATACCATCTCATCTCGCATTTTGAACTTCTCTACACTAAACAACTCTGTTGCTTGTTGCTTTAATTGGCTTTCTAATTGATTCAATCGTGCTATTTGTGATTTAAAGTATTCTGCATCTAATTCTTTGTCATAACCACCTTCGATTGCTTTCTTCTTAAACTCTTCCAGCGTCATGTCAAAGTGCTTATACTCGATCTTGTCTAGCATGTCAGCAACATCTTTTATCGGCAATCCAAATTCAGAAGAAAAACGGCCATACCATTGCTTAATATCTTTATCGTAGATATCTAACAATTGGTTTAGCCGTTTGTTTAATTCTTCTTCGTACGTTTGTTGTGATTTTATCGATATTGCTTTCTCTTGAATAAATCGTTGTAGCCAGTAATCTTTGCTGTTCATTATTCATCAGCTCCATCGGCTGCTTTATCAATTGCTTTCTGGTTGCTATAACCATCAGCATTAATTTTTTCGTCCGCTAAATGTTCAAGTTCGGCGTCAACGTCATCAACAAATGGATTTGCACGTGCAATAGACCACTCTGACATATAAGGTCCAAGTGCTTGTAACGCTTGAGCTCGTTCTAATTCATCTTGAATAGCGTTCTTAATCCATGTTTGACTGACGTTTCTAGTTTCCCAATCTTTTACATTTAAATAACGTAAAATAGCTCTGATTAAAGCTCCCAGACCTTGTCTGAAGTTCTTTTCAGTAGTCGTAGCTTTCAAGTCTAAGTGAGCATATAACCCTTTGATTGCTTTACCGGATAAAGCACCGTTATCCATAAACTTATCTGGGTCGATACCTTGGCCTTCGTCAAATATCTTCTGCTTAGTAATCTCTAGCATTGTTTGACGGGCTTCAACCGGAATCTCGATTTGCAATTGGTCGACATCTCCATCGGTATCGACTTTAATAGCCTTATAGGTTCTTAAAGCGTCCATGAATTCGTCTAAATTAACACCGCCATAGCCTTTTAAGACCATTAGCGTTTGTTGAATGTCTTGTAAATCGTTAGCAAAGCCGTTATAAACCTTGTCATAAACATCAATAGTGCCTTTGACTTTGTCTAATTCGGGCTTTTCATACATGTTTTTACGGAATTTAATGAAAGGCACACGTCCTAAACCATGCTCGAACACGTTCCCAACGCCTGAAGTCTCATTAGTTGATACATCAACGATGTCGAACTGATTATAAGGTGAGAATGTAGCATTGTTATCGACAACATAGCTTGTACAAGTCGTATCGTCCCAATACTCAATGATTGTGTTGTAAGTCTTTGATGATTTAGGGTCAGTGTTTAACACTTGATAAACCCTTTCAACTGCTACAACTTCATTCTCAAGGTTATCGGCATAGATTGGATAAACCTGTTCGGGTGTTACAATGCCATATTTAAAATTGCCATTACTATCAATCCAATAATGAATCCAGCCTACACCAGCATTACTTACATCAATAATCAAGTTTTGCATCGTCAAAGCTAGGCTATCACCTAAAACCATCTTAATTTTTTGGTTTAATTCATCGTCCCCAACGTCAATTGAAGGGTCATTAGTAGCTAAGTAACCGGCTTCTTGGTCTACTAAAATTTGATAAAAATTACTAGAAACTCGGTTGTTTGCTTTACGAATTGGATCGCGTTTATCTTTCTTAGCATCATCGGCTTGTTGCTTAGCTTGTTCAATGTTGGTTAGCGAACCAGTTCTGCTAATAAGGTTACGACCTTTGTAGTAGTTTACTGATTCTTTGTATTTATTATTTACTTCACTCAAATAAGTTGAAGTGTTGCTGTATAGCGATTGAATATCACTTACACTTATTGCCATGGTATGAAGCCCCCCTTTCTTGTTTCACTTTCTAAAGCATACCTAGTTGCGTCAATGCAATGGTCTTGGCCATCTGGGTATTCCGCTTTGAAGTTACCATTACTATCTTTCTCTAATTCATAACTCGAATATTCCCTTGCAGCATTCGGACATTTACCCGGGTCAATTGTGATTTTGCGTAAATCTTGCAAGAATTTAAATCCTTGAGAACGACTGTCCGGACCTTTCTTAGCAGGAACCAGATTTAATCCGTAATCACGGAATTCGTGGATAGTTCTAGGTTCGGCACTATCACAAGTGATGTAGTCGTTCATCTTGTTTACCTTCTTAATGTTAGCCACTGCATCACGATTACTCATCGCAACTTTGTAAATCTCACCATAGATATATAGATGCCTGTGTTTTCTATCATAAGCAAGCATTACATAAGCTAGCGGGTCAGATGCAAACCCAAAGTCAAGACCACGATACTTAATATCGAAGTTATCAATTTCATCTTTGGTGATCTCACGAAGTTCAATGTTCTTGAAGACTTCAGCACCTGTCCCGGTAACTTTACCAAGGTATTCATGTTCGTAAGCTGTAGGGTTATCCTTCTTTAATTGTTCAGCGTCCGCAATAAATTCTTTACCTAACCATTCGGGCGGTACCGTTAAGTAGGTAGATGAATTAATGATTGTATCTTTTCTAACGCCTTGATTTGCACTTTCTTGGTTAACCCAGTTGTTAACGCTAGCTGGTGGGTTATAACTATAGAAAGTTTGAATATTATCTCCACCACGGTTTAAGGATTGATTAATACTTCTGATTTCTTCAAAGCCTTTGAACTCAGCAACTTCTTCGTAATGTTTAAACTTCATATAACCATTACGGAACTTCTGAGATTTAATCTTCTCGGGTTTATCAGCACCTTTGAACCGAATCTGTTGTCCAGTCGGTAGATAAGTTAACGTTAACGGACTGACCGAACCTTGCCACAAATGCGACACTTGAAGTTTATCGATCGCCCATAAATATTGGTCGTAAACAGACTCACGTAACGTACTAGCAACCTTACGAAGAACAACCGCATTAGCATTTGGATCGCTCATAATACCTAGAATGATTTCTATTGATATAAATGATGATTTAGTGCTACCACGTCCGCCTTTCAACCAGTAGTTAGCGTGTTTACTAGCTTGTATATCTCGATGCAAACCATAGAACGATGGAGCAATCATCTCGGATAACTTAGGCATCGTTATCACCTTCATCAGTTGGTACGTCATCAATAATTTTGACTGGGGCGATATTAGCATCAATTGACTTCTTATCTGTCCAAATTGCGTAACTCTTACCAATTAGTTCGGCTGCTTTGTTTCTATCTTTGGTTTGCGTTCTAATACGATAAACCCCGGAATTGGTTGCGACTTCGTCTTCTTCTTCGCCCCGCATAACCTTAGTTAGATAGCTTAAGACTTCCTTTTCATCGGCAATATCGTTTTCTGATATGATTTGTCGATGTTCTTCCAAGCGTTCCTTAATATAAGGGTGTTTTAAAAGTTCAGAACCTTTAACGCTAGCAGTCTTAGGACTGAAACCAGCTTTCTTAGCTGCTGCAGTAGCGTTTTGCGTTTTAATATATTCATTTACAAACTTATCGTATTTCAATCTAGTTGCAATTGCTAATGCCATTAATATCACCACCTTTCATATTGATTAAAGCCAGTTGCTAGACTTGCACTAGCTGATTAACTTGTAACTGGCATAAGGTGGCGTTAACCACCTTTATTGTTGTTTTTAATTAAAAGGAAATATACATATTTCAGATTACAAATATATATAATTTATTTTTTGCCCCGAAGGACAACAGGTAATGAAGGAGTCGAACCCACGTTAACAGATTTGGAATCTGTTGTTCTACCGTTGAACTAATTACCTTTTTTATGATTGTGAAAAATTACTAGCAATGATCTATTTAAACTGCCAAAAATAACTAAAATTTGGCAAAATAAAAACGCTACAACCATTGATATAACAATGGTTATAACGTTTTTTTGTTTTCTACTTTACATAAGATATATTATCTGAAGTAGACGTATAAATATTGATACACCGGCGTTTGTATGCACCGGTAGAAAATTTCACAAACTTAATTGTGAAAAGCAGGCTTGTGAAGTAGGTTCACAAACTTTTGTTTATAATATTTTAGTTATTATTTTAATAACTTATAAGATTTATTTTTGAGTGCTAAAGAAATAGTCAATGATTTTACTTTATCGATGACATAAAAAATAATTAACAACTCTTCTTTCGTAAAACGCAAAGAATTATCAATCCTGTATTCATCTCCAAAAAAATCGTAACCAATTATTATTGATATTCTTTTATCATCAGTTTCAATTTCTGGAGCAGGTGCAGTTATAAACATATCTTCACCATCGAACGAACACAAGTATCCATATTTTTTAGATAGATCATTGTTTAGTTTAATTAGCATATCTCGTAGTAATTCGGGGGACAAGTAAAACTCAGATTCAATACCATTTTCATTCAAGTGCAATGTATATCCATTATCTAATACGCTTGAAAATAGTGGCCTTAATTCATCTTCTTCAAACATCGTCAACACTCCAATCATTTATAGATGCTTTCTTTATAGCACATTAGTTCTCTTAACTCAAATTAATGTCCAAATAAAAAGCAAGCCACAATAGCTTGCTTGGGTGTTAACTCAGATGAGCGTAGAATATATCATTCCCCGAATTCTTCTACAATACAATATTACCATGTATAAAGCGTCGTGATGTACCACTTTTGTACCAATTTACTTTTCTTCACCAAATTCTAGGAATTCCAGCTCTAAATTGCTGATTACTTCATGTTTGAATGCTGCAAATGCTCGATAGAAACTCATACTTGGAACATTTTGTTCACGTAATATTCCCCGTAGTGTTTTAAATCTAGCTTGATTATAAAAGTAGTAACGTCTAATCACTGATAAGTATTCCGGCTTTAAATGTGTGCATGCTGTATAAATTGCATTCTTTTGTTCAACCAATCGTCTGATTATCCTATCTTCATCAATTGTGATAATCATAGATTCGATGGGGTTTGTAATCTTATTAGATTTACCACCTCCCACGTTTTCATCTTGTTCGATCCATGGGTGTTCGATTTCTTCTCTGCGTTTCTCTACATATTCATCAATTTTAGGATAATCGAACAACATCTTATCGATTATTCCATCGGTTAACTTCTTCAAGTGTATACTCCCCTTCGCCATTGATTTTGTTCAAAGCTCGAATAATTCTATCAACTTGCTTTGTCTTCGATTTCTTAAAATTGTTTTCAAAAGATTTTCTTTTAAAATCTTCTAGCGTAAAGTCTGGATAAATTGTTTCTCTGAAAAATTTAGCTTTATTTTTATAGACCTTACCCGACGACATTAACTGGCTCGCATAGTCTTTAGTGAATTTTTCAAATCCTTTATGTTTTTTTAATTCTTTTACTAAGTCATCTAGGTTATATGCAGAAACTTCTTCATTTTCTTTCAATAACTCTGCTGAGTAACGTGTTGTTGGTCTAACACCATAAAGCCACATAACATTCCCAATAAAAGATCTTATTAAATCGAATTCATCTGACAATTCTGAGATAGACTTATCTTTTTTTCTGCTTAAATATATTTCATAGCAAAATCTATAATCATATCGTGAAAAACCGCTTCTTGCTTTCTTTATTTTGACTTTTTTCTTTGGAACCCTGTTTATACGTTCTCTGATAATTTTCAATTTAACGTTATCTTCTGGAACTTTATTCAGATTACCGTACTTATGTTCAAGCTCTGCAATCAACTTGTAGTGAAAGTCAGTCAGTAACATCATTCTCACTCCTTATCCGCTTCAATTCATTTATTTCATTAACTAAATCGTTTTGATAACCTTGTTCCTTTAGTCGATAGTTAAGTAATTCAATTCGATCGCCGATAAACCTATTCAAAACTAAATTTTCTAAGTATTGGTTAGCTTGCTCTGATAATTTAGGCGTCATCTTCATCACTCACAATCTTAATTGCATCTTCTGGACTTCGTGCAACACCGTATAATACCGGCATGCGTGAAGCGAATCTCTGAAAAGTTATTTGCTCGGGACGTAATCGTCCGATTTCATTTTTCACTTCAATAAAAAACATTTTTCCGTCCTTATGTCTAAATCCGAAAAGGTCTGGATAACCTTTTGGCAAGCCGGTGTCAAAAACTCGACCGTTAGGCAGTCTGATCTTTCCGACATTTGCTCTAAAAATTGTGCAGCCGTGTTGACTGACTGCAACACGTATTTTATTTTGAATTTCATGTTCTGGTGTAATATTTTTGATGTTTAACACTCCTTAACGTGTGGACAACACACTATAATCACATGTTATTTTAACTACGTGTGTGTGCTTAAATTATTGTTATATCAACGTCTGTAAGGACTACAACACATCAACACATGTATACTCGGCAACTTTTATTTCTTACCCCTATATACCCTATATACCTATATCTATATAATGTTATTAATTAACATGTGTTACATGTGTTATACATAGTTAAACTATTGATATCATTGAGATTAGATATCACACAAGTAACGTTTTTTACATGCGTTGTACATGTGCATGTCGTGTTGTCCTTAGCTAGTTTTCTTTAATTGTTAATTGATTAATTATTAGTTATCGCAATTGTCATCATCTAAATAGCATGCTGAAATATATAACTCATAATCTGGATCGCCTTTCATGCTCAATACTTTATCAAGGGCTTTATCTATTCGAGAATAGACCCCGCAAATATAGCTATCGTCTAATTCGTCTGTTCTTTCAGCTTCTACTACATATACTTTCATACTTCAAATTCTCCTTTTAAATGCGTTTCCAACCACGGGCACGTTTACCGTTAAATGTAATGTTTTCGGACTTTTGGAATTCTTTATTGCTGTTCATAATCAAACTAATTTTCTTCCCATAGTTACCACGGCTTGCATTCATAACGTCCTTACCACTAATGTTTAGAACTGCTTGAATAATTTCCTTCGTGCTAACCTTTGATAGCTTATCCATATCATCAATATTGACTTTGTTAGCGTTCCTATCAGTTGGTTCGGTGTTGCCGTAGTATTTAACGAAGTAATTACGTTTTTGGAAAGTGGTATATTCGTCCCAGTTGAACGGTACGTACATATCTAAGTAATCGTTGATTTCTTGTTCCAATGGATCTTCAACCACATTACTTTCTTGAACTTCTTCCAACGTTTCCTTAGTCTTATCAGTTAAGAATAATTCTTCACCATTTTCAAAGTAGTGTTTTGCTTCAGCTAGCAATTGTAAGATGTATTTTTTTGAGATGTTAAAAACATCTTTAGTAGCTTCATTAACACCACATTCGATTGGCAAGAATCTACGATTCCCGGTTTTATCTTTTAAAAACTCTGTCTCGTTTGTAGTTCCGATAAATACACAGCGTCTAGCATGGTCTTCGACTGTACTAGCGTAAGGTGCTTTATATTTATCGATTCTGGTTGATATAAACGCCTTAGTTCCTTCAATTGCTGTCTTACTCATTGCCGAAAGTTCAGCAACTTCGACTATCCAGTTATCTTTAATTAACATCAGATTATCTTTGTTAACGCCGGACAATGAAGGTAAATTATCTAAAAAATAGTCGGGACAAAGCGAATTACATAATGTCGACTTTCCAATGCCTTGGGAACCAATTAAGACTGGCATCAATTCAAATTTAATTCCCGGAACTAACGCTCTAGCAACCGCACCTACCAACCATTTGCGGGTTACTTCTCGAACATATTCATTGTTTTTAGCTCCTAGAAAATCGATGAAGAAAGTCTCAACCCTTTCTTCGCCGTCCCACGTCTCAGCATTGATACGATCTAAAACAGGATTAAAGGTCAACTTTAACGCTGCTTGACGTAATCCACGCATGAAAACATCATTTTTAAAAGCAACGTGATATTTGCTCTCAATCTTATCCATGATGATGTCTGTATAAATATCGCGGTAGCTGCCTTTCTGTATCATCAAGTCATCAATGTTTTTAATTACGGCAACAGACTGGGTAAAATTGTTATAAGCAAATACATTTGGAAAATCATGTAAGATAATTTTTTTAACGTTTTTCGGCGAATTTTGTTTCAAACTACCGTCAGAAGTGGTTTCAAAATCTTCATTTTTAATTGGAAGATTTGTAATCTTTGACGCTGTCTTCTTTATATCTTCCGGTAATTCCTTCATTCTTAAATTTCACCCCTTCGCCTAAGTTCTTTATTCAGAACAGATTTAAATGTTGCGTCTAACTCGCTTGTTGGTAATGGATCATTGGTATTATCGTTAGCAATCAGTGCCAAGTTATAAGCAACCTGCGGACTGACACTTCTAAATAACAAACCACCGACAAAGTGAGTTAAGTTATCGTTACGTCCACCGTTATCTCCAAAGCCTTCTACAATAGTTTCAAATAGCAGTGTTGTTTTAGTCTTCATTGGTTTAAAGTCAGTAAAATCAACATCGGTATGATTACTATGTTTATTGATTTCTTTAATTAAACCTTTTGGTGCATGAACCATTGGTTTTTGGTTCAACCATTCGTAACTACGTTCGCCAATTGATGATGGAGCAACCACTACATAATTGTTTTGGTGTGCTTTAATGTCGACACCATCAAGGAATCCAATGTTTTGACGAACTTCCTTTTCGTTTCGTTTTAGAAAAAACAATTGCTCGCCACCGCCGGCTGTCTTTTGTGCTAATGTCTCGGGTAAGTCTTTACGATAAGGTTCAATTGATTTAAACCCATCAGCACCGCCTTCGTGTCGGTCAATATCGACAACAAAGAATTTGTCAGTTCGCAAAGCAATATTTGCAAATGGATATTTTTTCCAAATATTTTTTATTTCATCAACCGTCAAAGCGGGTTGATCGGCAAATTTAATCAGCGGTTTCTTGTCTTGCATCGGCAAAACTGACATACCAGCTTTAGCATAAGCAATTGCATAATTTACTAAGTTCTTCATCTGTGTTAACCCCCTAATAGGCCTTTCACCCTATCCGGACAATTGCAGTTGCCGTCTGTTGCTTTGATTATTTAATGTCGTATAGTCTCTCTGAAGTTAGCTTTTGATAAACTTTTTCAGCTTGGCCTCTAGTTAACTTAATTCCATCGACTTCGATAATGTCTTCATCGAACCAGTCTTCAAAAGAGTGTTCAAGTGCATATTTACTAATCCAATACATCTCTTGCCAATTCATAATATGTCCATTTGATGCGAGTAAGATTTTTTTATTTAACTTATCAAATGCAGTAATGCTCCATTCTTGATTGGCAATTTTATAACAAACTCTAAACGTTCCTTCGGGATATTCTGATAACTTATAATATCCTTCACCTTTATCTGTTTCATTTAACTTTTTAACTAAATCTTCTAAAGTTTTCATTTGTTACTTCCCCCTTGATAATCGAATGGTTCTAAATCAAACCGACATGCAAACATGTTTGCTTTGTAATAGTCCATTTCTTGGTCGCTTGTATCAGAGAAAAATCTAATCACATTTTCATCTTCTTCAATATGTGAAAAATCTTCTGATGAATATTCTACTTGAGCTCCGTTAATAAACTGCATTTCAATGTGTTTAACATTGGTTATTTCTCTACTTGAACCCGCTTTAAAAAGTTTTGCAATTTTTCTCATTATTTAACTTCCGCCTTCCCTAGATCCACAATCTTCGCCATGTTTTCAGGTAAGTTATACTTTAGTTCTTCAATTTCACTTTCAGTAAATATAAATTCATCTTTTATAAAGTCTCTTTCGGATAATGCAAGCCGAACACTCAAGCCGCATTCTGTTTTCATATAAGCAGATTCCCACTTCTGAATAGCAGAAGGTTCTAACTCCTTCCCAACAATGATGTTGTATTTCTTTTCTGGTTCATCAAACCAATGGTCTTTATCAGTGTTGTAAACAAAATCCATAATGTCTTCTTGAACTTGATTATGCATAGATCCTAACCTTGGATAAATGCTCCAATATGGTTGTTGTTTTGCGAAGTCGAATACCGTTGAGTCATCGCTTGATTCATTTCTCGCATAAAGGAGATAGTTATTATTTTTACCTTTTCTAATATAGAATTCGCCGTATGCTACATAGTTATTTAACTTATTAACTAAATCTTTAATTGTTTTCATCGTTGTTCTCCTTCAAGTAGTCAATCAGCATGTCTAAGCTGTTAACATCGTCAATTGCTCGTTGTTCTTCATCGGTAACATCTTCTGAATGCGTTCTGAAGAAGTTGCTGAAGTCATCTAAGTCATCGGCAATGTCATTTAACATACCGATGATATTTACTTCATCTTTTTGCATAGCTGTTCTCCAATCGTTTAGAATGGTAAGTCTTCATCGTCAATTTCGATTTGGTCGCCGTTACTAAATGGTGTTTCACCAGCTTCTGGAGTTTCTACCTTTGTTTCGGCTTCATCGAATTCGTATTCTTTGTAAGGATTGTCTGGATCTTTCTTGTTTTCTCTTGTCTTGATAGTTAAGTGAACTAGTTTACCAATTTCTGGGTGAATCAATTCATTTAATTTTTCATGAATGTCAGTTTCATTTGGCAATAAAAATACTTCTGGTGAAACTGTTACCCCCATTAATGCTCCTAACTTCATTACCATTCTGGCATTACGGTCTAAAACGAAGTCTGGAATTGGTTTACCGTTCTTAGAAACTTCTGCGAAACTTGTATTGATAAATTCTTTTTGACCTGCACGGTCGCCGGAAACAACGTTCAATGTAACTGCAAAGCAGTCAAATCCACTTTTGTAAACTTTGTGTTCTGCGTTTTCAACCATTACTTCATATTCACCAGCAGGTAGTCCGTTCATGTTGCTTACATTAATCTTGTCGTTCTTTGCATCAAAGTTTTTTAAATCGTTTGCAATATCTTGTAGTCCCATAGTTATAATCTCCTTTAGTTAACCTAATTATTTGTTTGTAGTTTTAGTAGTAGTTTCTGGCTTTGCTTCTGGTTTAGCTTCACGTTTGAACAAAGCACCCGGAATTGATTTCAAAATTCTAGCAATTTTGGCGTCCTTAATGTCATCGACATAGTATTTTTTACGAATGTCGGTAACGGTCTTCATGTAATTCTTACCAATTTTTTGAGTGTGAATTACTAGATCGCAATTTCCGTTTACCAAGTTGTAGTATTTAGTTTTAAGACTTGGTACTTCCTTAACGTTACTTTGGTTATTGTCTTCAGTTACGTAGTCAACACGTGATACATAAACAATGTTTAAACCTAGTGATTTAAGGTTTAGAACGAAGTTACTTAAAACCGTGTTGAAGATTGCGTAACCCTTACCATAACCAATGTCAGCTAATGCAGTAACGTTGTGAGTTTCGCAAACTGCTTGTTCGATTAGTTGGCAAACATCATCAATAACATCAATCACAATAGTTTTGTATTGGAAATCTGCATTGTGGTTTTGTGCTTGTAATTCCGCCATGATTTCATCGATATCAGTTAAGACACTTCGTTTTAACTTGCCGTCTTCACCTTTGATATTTCTTAATTGAATATTTGGGAAAGGATTGGCCAAAGCGTTACCATCGGTATTTAAAAATAATGGTGATGGAAAATGTTCAGCTAAGTAACTTTTCCCGCTCATAGTTGCTCCGTAAATGAAGAAGTTCTTTGGTACATCTACTGTTTGCTTGCGTTCATTTTTTGGTAAAATACTCATTTTTTATTACCGTCCTTTTTATGTTTAAATTGATTCCAAATCACTCTGATTTCGCTCGCAACAATAATCGCTGCAAATGCAATTAAAAGTGCGATCGCTTCGTATTCAATCATCGTATTCTTATCAGTCCTTTTTGTTTGGCTTGGTAGAAAACCCAGCCATCTTTATAGTTGTGCAGCTTTGCATAGGCTTTTAATTCCGCCATGCTTTTTAAATCTGCAGGTGATTTTCCGATGATGTTCTTGTAAACTTCATCTTTCATCATCTTCTGTAATCTGATTGTTCTTGCCTTCTTGCGTTCTTGTATTTTTGTCAATTCAGCATTTTCATCGACATCAATTTCAGCTTTGTTTACCTTGAGTTCGGCGTGGCAAACTGGGCATTCATTTCCGATTCTGTAGAAAGTGCTAAAACATTGACTACATACCGTAACAGGAACAACATCAGTTTTTTTCTTTTTGCTGCGTTTATTTTTACTTTTCAAAGTCCAATGTCGGTCTTGTGTTGGTAGCCCAAAACGTTCGACATTACCAACGTGATCGATTATCTTAGCTGTTTTTCCTTCACGGTAATTCATGGACCGCATTGCAAATTGAAGATATAAACTAAGCGATTGCGTTGGTCTTAGTTGAATAACCGTATCAACACCGGGTAAATCTAAACCTTCGGTGAAAAGTTCTACGTTAGTTAGAACCTTAATTTTTCCATTCTTAAAATCAGTGATTATTTGTTCTCTGTCTTGTGCATCAGTTGAACCATCAACTTCAACTGCTTTAATTCCGCTTTGATTAAACTCGTCAGCTAGCTTTTTAGCACTGTCCACGCTGTGGCAGTAAGCAATGGCGTTCGTCCCCTTAGCTATTTTCTTATAATGCTTAACGGCGTCTCCATATATCTTTGGCTTGATTGCTTCATCAATTGATTTATTACTAAATTCACCCTTTCGTGTTTTTAGTAACTTCTCATTGATAGATTTAGGTGCGTAGTAATCAACTGGAGATAATCGTTTGTGATCGATTAACCAACTGACTTGCTTTCCTTCAATCAACCCATCGGCGACTTCTTCAAATCCTTGTCCACTCATTCGATAAGGTGTAGCCGTAAACATCAGCTTAATAGCATCTGGGAAGTTATTAACAATTCTCATGTAGCTATCAGCTAAAACGTGGTGAGCTTCATCAATTAGGATTAAATCTGGTTTATCTAGCTTGCTAATTCGGCGGGTAAACGTTTGAACCATTCCAACTTTACATAAATCCATATTTACGCCTTGCTGTTTAAACGTCTGAATTACCTGTTCAACGATTTCTATGCGGTGAACGATAAATAATACTCGATTACCTTTAGCAGTCGTCCTACGGGCGATTTCGGCCATAATAACGGTCTTCCCTGTCCGTGGTGGTTGTTGTACCACTAGGCTTCGTTTACCTTGTTTTAGCTCGCTATATATATTGTCAATGGTCTCTGATTGGTAGTCCCTAAGCTCGAACATTATTTAATGTTTAAACTTTGGTACTCAGTTAGTTCTGCACCGTCAACTTCAATACCCGAAGCGATATCTTTTCTAATATCTGACTTTGATATCTTTGGTTGTTGTGGAACTAAGTATTTATCACTGATTTTAGTTTCATCTAAAATAGAAACTCGTTTGTTGTTACGTAATTTAATGGTAAGAATTGGATCATTAATTGTCTTAACGTCAACCAACTTCATAGCGTCTAACATTATGCCTTGTAGATAATCAATCTTTGATTCCATTGACTTTCTACGTTTGGCCAAACGTTGTTCTTCAGCTTTGATTGCGTCAACGTCAGACTTAATATTTAAGACAACCTTGCCATAACCTATTAACTTGTCTTCAAAGTCATGTTTGAAGTCGATGCTATCTAAAGTGTCATTTAACAACTCATCATCATTTTCAATCATGCTTTGTATCTTCAAGTAGGTATTCTCTAAGTCATATAATCTAGCCATGTTGTATCAATTCCCCTTTTGATGTAGAATTGAAACAATAAATTGAATAGCAAATCATTTTATTTCTTGAGTCCAGAATTCCCTCAAATTCTGGGCTTTTTCTGTGTAACAATTTGAACATCTGATAACCCCCAATTGTTTATTCAAAAATTGCTTTGCGGAATTCTTCGATTGTTTTCTTTAGTCCTAACTTACCAACCAACATTCCAAAATCGAAGATGAAGATGGTAAGTATAACCATTACGATAAAATCAATCATAAATATCACTCCATTACTAAACCGTTTGTTTACTATTGGTTACAGTTGCGATAAAAAAATATTCCACCGGCTTTTTTGTTACCTTAGCAATATTTTCTAGTTCACCAACTGAGAACGAACGATCACCATGTTCTTTCAATGCATATGCTTGTCTTGTAATTCCTAAAGCCTTAGCCATTTCATCTTGAGTGATTTTGAACTCCGTTCTAGCTGCTGCAACTCGTTGTGGTTCAAATTTGTACATTAACAATGCCTTCACTTCCTTTCGTTTTTTGTTTGTTGTATCTTTCAACAATTATTATACTAAACTATATGTAACCGTATGTCAACAAGAATGTAACTATTTTTTTACATTTTTCCATTTTTTGTTTACATTTATCTACTAACGGTTACAAAATGTTATCATAATGAACATTTTTGTTGACAATCGGATATAACAAGGGTATATTATATACATGTTAGGGGGTTACAAAAATGCACACTAACAAACAGATCATGGATATCATCGAACAGCAAAGAGCTAAAAAGAGAATGTCCATGGAAGAACTTGGTAAGTTAACAGATACATCAAGAGCTTCGATATCAAGATATAAAAATGGAAGTCGTGATTTCCCGGTGAACAAAGCCCATTTGTTCGCACAAGCATTAGGAATCACAACTTCTCAATTGCTTGGTATGAATGAAGTTGAAGATAAGAACCTTACCAGTACAATTAATAGATTGAATGAAGAAAATCGTAAATCTTTATACGAATATGCTCAATTTCTACTTCAATCTCAAGAAAAGAACGATTAATATCGTTCTTTTTTATTTTAGCAAATACGAACATATGTTCGCAAGTGTGTTTTTAAAAAGCTACCTATGGTAATATAGGTAGCATATACATACATTAGGAGATGATTTTAAAATGATTACAGCGATAATAATTCTCGTGATTGCAATTCTAGTAGTTGCACTTGAAGAAATAAGATACAACAAAGTTAAACCTGCCGATGGTGTTAGAACGAAAATAATCAGCGTACCAATCAACGAATGGCTTGGTCTTGGTGGTAATTTAATGGTAATGCACAAACATTTAGTTAAATGTTCTGACGGATCTATAATGCTTCCCGATGTAGACCAAACTCGTTATCAATTAGGCGAGATTAGATTTGAAGAAGCATACGAGATGAATGGTGTTGTAAAAGGTCGTCCAATTTCAACTGGTATCATATATAAGGTATTTGGTATTATTCCTGCTTTATTAAATATGAATAGAAGTAAAAAAGTTAAACTAAAAAAAGAAGAATTACCAACAAATATGTACATACAATTGATTAAAGATGATGGTACAAGTGCATGGTTAACGTTAGGTAATTCAAAGACTAAAGATTATAACGAAGTATATATGTATTTTAGATAAAAAAGCCCACTGGTTCATTCAGTGGCTTTTTTAGTAAATTTATATTTTTAGTAAATATAGATATTTGGATATTTAGTAAATATAGATATTTGGATATTTAGTAAATATAGATAATAAAAAAAGACCACTGCTGAAGGACAGTGGCCTTTTTATTTTGAGATATAAAAACTAAATTTAGTAGATTTTTGCTTATTTTGTATATTTAGTTACAACGATATAATAATCGTTTTTATATTTAATTATTTCTTTGTTTTCGTATTTATCGTGATCCCCATATAAATTAAAGACAATATCTTTCAGTTCACTTTCATGGTCGTTGGCATTATTACGAAGTTCAGTTTCAGTAAACACTAAATACTTATCTTTGTTATAAATAACAATGTCTGTTGCTACATTTTTACCGTAAAAAACGCTTAATGCTCTAATTGTTGTAGCATCATATCCGTTTATTTGCGTCCTAGGAACTTGTCTTGAAATTGCTACCCAATTCCCGAAGTTTAATTGAATGGAAAGTATTTTGTCATCAACCATTAGTTCAGCATGTTTGACAATGTAAGAATCATTTTCAAATGCATAATCAGCAATACCTTTACCTTCTAACCATTGTATATCTGATTTTTTGTAAGGTTGTATATCGTATACATTTTTGTATTTAACAATTGATAAATCTTCATCATCTTTTAATTCAACGCCATACTTGTCGTTAAATTCATTAATATCATTATCATTGATATTATTTTTAGAAGCAAATGTTTTTAAATTATCATCATACGGACTGAAAATATTTTTACCGATTATTAGTAAATTAAGATTTCCGCTTTCATCTTTATAATAATAATGATTATAATCATTTTTCTTAGGGATTTTAAAATCAATGTACTCAGATGGAGTAATACCATTTCCGCCAAATCGATTTATAATTTTTAGAAAAATTTCATTGTTAATTTGCATATCAATACCACCTTTATAGGTCTTTTAGAATGTTGTACTTCTTTTTATTACTTTCGGTTTCGTTGCCGATATATGAATCAATTAACATTCTAATTACTTCGTAATCGTATGAATAACCTTTAATAGTCTTGATTGCGTCAATTGATTTTTTCATTTCTTCGGAAACTTTGATATTTTTACGTCTTTTACCAATTTGAGATTCATTGGACTTTTCAACAATGGTCTTCTCTACTCGTTCCTTGGTTTCTGGTCGATATGGTTCCTTAGGTTCAAAGTTACCTTCTTTTCGATTTAGAATATTACTTCTAGCCATTTATAACACTCCTATTCGTATAAGTAATGGTGTAATCTTTTTAAGAATTCTTCAGTTAACTTGTAATACAAGCCGATAACTTGTTTATCGAAGAAGTCCACTTCTTCAATTCCGTTTACATCAAAACGTTTTAGGCGTTCCATTTGTGGAATTACGGTTTCAAAGATATTTTCTTTTCCGAATTCTTTGATTGCTTGATCCATGATGTATTTATCTACACTACCTTGTTTCTTTTGAAGGACTTCAATAATACCAAGAATGTCGGTATTAAGGTTATATTTTTCAATAACATTGCTTAATGTTTTAAGGAAGTCTTCTGCTCCAGTCATACTACGTTCTTGTGTTTGCAAACTAATTAGCACGTAATCACTAAGGATAGCAGCATTATTTGTAGTTTCAATTGAGAATGGTGGGATATCGATAAAAATAACATCGTAATTTTCCTTTAGTGGTTCAATTAGATGTTCTAAGTAATGATCTACTTCATAATCGGTTTGAGTGTTTCTGTATAGAAAGCGTGTAAATCCTTTGAAGTCTGAATAACTAGGTAATAAATCTAAGTCCGGCATGATGTTAACGGGTAGATCTGTTAAATCGTTATCTTGAACTCCGGCCATAATTGTTTTATCAACAGTAAAAATTTCATCGCTGTGATTTGATTTGGTTAACAACATTGACTTTGTAGCGTTAGCTTGTGGGTCTAGGTCAATTACTAGTGTTTTAATACCCATCTTAGCTAATGTGTAACAAATCATTGTTCCGTTGGTGGTCTTTCCTACACCACCCTTTTGATTACCAATTGTGATCGTTACTGCTTTATCTCTATTTTTTAATTTTTCAATAAATTTCTTCTTGTTATACATATAATCATCTCCCTTTTTTAATTATACAAAAATGGCTACATGGATACAAGGATACATTTAGCCATGGCTACATGGATAAATGGCTACATGGATAAATGGCTAAAAAGATACATGGCTACATGGATAAATGTAGCCATGGCTACATTTAAAAATTAAAATGTTGATTTATCAGTAGTTACAAGCGTGGCTACATGGATACATGGCTACATGGCTAAATGGCTAAATGGCTACATGTATCTTTGGCTAAATGGCTAAATGGCTAAATGTAGCCATGGCTATTTGTATCCATGGCTACATGGCTACATGGCTACATTTAATAAAAAATGATTATTGACAAAGTAATATCAATAGTTTTTAATAGTCCTTGTAAATAAGTAAATAAAAAAGCCGATTGCTTGAACAATCGACTAGGGCTTTAAATAATACAATATTTAAATAATGCAATATTTAAACGATACGATATAAAACAACACACCACATGTTTTTTTAAATGTATCAAATGATTAATCTATATAACAATACATATTGTATCATTTAAAGCCCGTTAAATCAATATTTAAGGGGTTTTAATTATGGAAAAATTTACTAAATTATACAAAAAATTCGCCGATGAAGGACTTAGTCCAAACGAACAAGTGGCACTTTCTTATATTTATGATCGCATGTCATTATCTGAAGGTAACAATGATTTCTACGACAAGAAACATAATGCATATTACGTTACTTTCTCTCGTGAAGAACTAGCGGAAAAATTAAACGTTTCAATTAATACCATTACAAATATTTTTAAATCTCTAAAGAAAAAAGGGTGGTTGATTGTTAAGCAACGTTTTAACAGTAGCAACCGTATTTTTTTACCCATTTCACTAGAAACCAAAAATTGTTCTGCTAAAACACAAAAAATTGATTCTAATAAGACTGAACATAACCATACTGATAAACCAATTACTAATACAACTTTCAGTGATACTAACGTCTCACGTCAATCTCAACAATTACCAAAGTTTGACAATCTCGCAATGTCATTGGTAACTAAATCTGGTTTAAGCCCCAAAACAGTAGAAGTAATGCAGGAATATTCCAATGGTAATCCGGACACACTTTACGGCTACGCCCAAATGTTATTCCTTGCTAAAAAATCAGCGTTTAAAAACCGTAATGATGTTCCTAAAGAACTTAAATCACTTGAACACAATTATATGATAAATGATGGTTTAGATAGTGCAATTACTAGAATTATGCAATCGGCAACCAAAGGTCATGTTGACGCCAAGGCTTACTTGTTTAAGTCCTTCTTAAACGTTATTGAAAGCAAGATTTCAGCATTTAATAGCTACATCAACGGTGTTAATTCATATGATAACCACAAGACTAAAAACACTAAAAAAACGGAGATTCCAATGTTTAAAATTGGTGAGATTGGTTTAGCTTATTAAAGCAAATAAAAAAAGGCTAGCCGCTCTAATGAGCAACTAGCCTAGATTTATTATTATTCAATTTTCTTGACCCAGTCCTTGTATGATGAAACATAACCGACTGCGGTTTTAATTCTGTATCTGTTGCCATCTTTGACAACAGTTCCATAAAATTGTGAACCTTTGCCCCAACGAACTTTGCGTTGGCTCGATAATTTTTGATCGTGGTAAACATTCACGCCAGTTTCTGAATAGAACAATCTACCATCAGTAACGAATGGACTGGCTTTAGCAGCAGGTGTTGCGGGTTTTACAACGCTGGTAAATCTTTCGCCAGTCAATGTTCCGTCAAAGTCGTAAGATGCATCAACATGTAATCCTTTGTAGTTGTCGGTAAATTGCCATGAGTTTGAATTATCTACGCCGGGTTGAGATGAACCATAGCTAGCTACCCAAATGTTTTTATCGGTCAATCTAGCATATGCAATCTTACCGCTGTTAAACCACGAAGCACTACCGTAAACCACACGACATTTGTATCCGTTCGCCTTAACGATGGATAAGAATGTATTGATTTGTGAAGTAATATCACCGTAAAGTGAAGGTTCTTCAACATCAATTGCAAGTGGGGTAGATGCGTCCATTCCGAACGCTTTGACCCACTTAATAAAGTAGTTAGCTTCTGCTGTTGGTGAACCTTGGTAGTAGTGGTATAACCCGACTGTCTTAAAAGTCTTTAAACCATTACCGACTTGGTTTCCCGATTTAGGATTTAAGTAGGTAGTTCCATCAGTTAATTTAACCATTAACCCGCCAATTCCGGCAGATTTTAATTGATTCATAAAAGCTAGTGAGTCAGATTGATAACTTGAGATATCGGAGATTGTCTTCCAAGACATAATTATTCACCTTCTTTAGTGTTGTCGTTAGCTTGTTCTTGCTTTTCGTTCTCGATCACTTCTTTGTTTTCAAAAGCGTCAGCGTTAGGAGTTAATGCATTTAGTTGTTCTTCACTTAAATCTTCTGGAGAAGGGGTTGTGATAGGTTGCTTATCACTTAAGTAACCATGTTGCTTCATGTATTGGTAAGCAGTTTCTACAACAGCATATAAATCGTTACGCTTGACGTTAATCTTGTGTGAAGTTAAGAATGCATATAATTTATCAACTGCTTTTTCTCTACGGTCAGCATTAGCAAGACCGACTTCATTAGCGATTGGAGCTACGATTTCTTTGGCTTCTTCAAAGATGTAAGCTGAGCGGTTAGCTAAGTGTGATAACTTAGCATTCTTTGCTAAACCTTTTAGATAAGGTGTTAGCATGGTTACGATATAAACCGCAATAAGCACGTAGTAAAGTGGTGAAGAATGATCGACTGAGTTAATTAGTTGTGTTAAATCCATAATTAAAACTTCCTTTTCTTAAATTATTTGTGTTTTAAATCTTTGTCATCAAAGATTTTTGATAATGTATCTTGTAATTTTCCTGTGAAAATTCCCATTTGGTACATGTTCTCTAAAATTGATAGTGCTTCATATCCAACAAGTAAGCAGGCGAATGTGTCCGATAGATCCATACCCAACTTAATTTGCATGTAATTAACTAGAACGTTATCTAAGACATTGGCAATAATCACGGTGCATATACCTAGAAACTTAATGAAGATTCCATAAAGGTATGTGCGTGATTTTAACTGTGATATCTTGGCCGACTTAACGGTTCCAATAATTACATCGATAACAATTAGGACTACATATCCTGTAAGGATATGAATACCATTGTCATCGAATAGATATTCAGCAATTGCGTATAAAATAGCCGTGAAAGCTATTAATGCGTCATGTATTTTGTCCATAAAAAAAGAACGTTAATTATTAGTCAACGTTCCCATTCTCACCCCCGTTGTTAGCGGGGAATTGAGCTTGTTTATTTAGTTGTGTTAGTTGGTTAAATTCATCTTGAGTAATGTTTCCGTTTTTTAAATAGGGGGTAAAGTCAACCGGGAATTCAAAGGCTGCGAACCCTTTTAAAAATTCAAAATCTGGCCACATAATTAGTTACCACCTTTCGCTTTAGCTTGTGCTAGATCATTGTTAATTTGCATGATTTGTTGTGTGTAAATCATAGCTTGCTTTTGCATGTCTTGAAGTTGTTTCTTCAAGTTAGCATTTTCAGTATTAGCTTTGTTCAAAGCATCTTGTAAAATAGCTTTGTCGCTAGATAATTCAGTAATGTCAGCTTGCATATCTGTAATTTGTTTTTGCATATTTGTAAATTGAAGTTGCATGTCTTGAGCTTGCTTTTCAGCGTCTGATAATGGGATTTGATTAGGTGTGATAACCGCTCCACTATCATTTAAATAGCACTTTGTAGGATAATTTAAAAGTGCGATGATTTGGTCGTTTAATAGACCTTCCTTAGCAACATAACCATCTAGTGCTTCAGTTGAAGCCTTTTCAATATATGGTTTATCAGTTGCTGATTGTTTTACGTAGATTTTCATTTTTTTAATGCTCCTTTATTTAATAGATTGATTTGAAACCTGTGTTACCCCATGAATTACATGTTTGAACCCAAAGATTATTGGTATTGTTGTAAATGAATTGTTGGACAACTCCGCCACCGGCGTCAATTACAACATAGTTTCCCCAAAGTTTGTTTCCCCAATCAATATATTTTTTACCTGCTAAGTTGTAAATGCCGGGGGTTTGTACTTTATATAAATAATCTCCTGTAATATCGCCCATAAAACGAAGGCCTTGATAAGCTGTAGCTTGAGCTTGACCTGCTAACCCGTTGGCTTTAGATGCAATGGTACTAGCATCACTGATAGCTTGGCTTAGCGTGGATAAATTAGAGTTTATTTGGTTAATTGCATCTGTAGTTGCAAGTGTCTTCCAATCATTTTTCCAAGTATTTGTAGCAGTTCTAAAGTAAACGCTGTCGGTAATGATATATTGAGTTTGTTGGAAGTTACCAATCATTACTACAACACCATAAGGGTTTTTTAAGTTAGCAGGGGCATTTTTAGGAATCTGTCCATTAAGTTCATAGATTGAATAGTAGTCAGATGTAATAAATTTGTTTAAATCATCATCAGAAGTTAGGTTTCTGACAAACCTTAAACTGGTATTAATCTGATTTTGTAAGTCGTTATCCTTAACCCTTAAGGTATCGATAACATTGTTGTTGCTTACTACATATTTATTAAAAGTATCTAAAGGGGTTGCATTATTAGCAACTGCGGAAACTTTACTTACTGCATCATCTACATATTTAACAGTAGCGTTAGTTTCATCAGCAATCTTAATATTGATGTTCTTATTGTTACCGGTAAAAATTGCCATGGTTAGATAAAAACCATCAAAAACATTACCGGAAACTGCTGGAATATAAACGGGGCTATCTGAAACTGTGATCGAATGTAAGAATTCTTTATCGCTCCCGCTTTCTTTGGCGTACATACCAACCGCACGAACTACATAACCATCTTTAAAGTTGCTGTTATTAAAGTTAATCTTAATAGCACTAACGTTATTTCCCGGCATATCGTAATCGGTAATAATACCGCTGTTAATCTCATTAGGTAAGCTAGTGAGATTTTTTAAATCGTCAGTCTTGTAAGAACTCAAGTCAACGTCAGTCGTTACTGCTCTGGTTGTTGAATATTGAGTTTTACCAAGTGCTGCTTTGTTGGACACTGAAAAACCTGTATTAGTTAGTTCAGTATCTCTAAACTGCTTAACAGTCATTAATTATCACTTCCTTTAGCATTGTTGTGGCTGTATAAAGTTACCGTGTTAGCTACGCCCACAAAACTTCCCATGTTACTAGTAATGTTTGCGTATCTATAAATTTCTTTACCTAGATTTGAAGGTAAGTAAACGTCCATAAGGTCGTTTAGTTCTTTGATTTGGTCTTGAGTGAATGTGTCTAAATCAACAGTCGCTTTAAACATTGATTTAAAGCAATCTACGTCAGATTGAACAGACAAATTAAGGCTATCCAATAGATTCTTAAAAAATCTAATTGTGATAGCCTGCGGTGGTACCAATCTAGCAATTAATCGTCGTCTTCTCGTTTCGATATCGTCATTCTCGTTTTGTGGAATGCTATAAGCGTTCTCCCAAATTCTGATACCATCAACGTCCGAAGTAGTTGCGTATAAATTATTCAGTTGTTTAATCAACCATTTGTCAAATTCACCTGTGGCAAATTCTTCAGTTTTTGCAATCTGATCGAACTCGTAAATGTCATCGTAGTAATCGGGTTGTAAGTCTTTAATTTCTCTATTAATCATTAATTACCACGTCCTTAATCACTGGTAACTGTGAAGTGCTGTTATTGAAGGTTAGTTCAATATCGCTTTCATTACCGTTTAATTTAGGGAGTTCAGCATTTACGACATGTTCAGTTTGTAGTACAACCGCTAGAATTTGAGAACGATAAACTGTCAAATCATAGTGATTGTTGCTACTTTTATCCCAAGACTTACGTAAGCTAACGAAGTAGTTATTAATGCTATTCTTGATAGCGTTATTTAACAAGTCTTTACTTACCTTGTTATCTGAAACAACATCAATATTTACACTAATGTTAAGTAAGTCGGGTGAAACTACGGTAACTTTATGGCCAATTGGTGCAAGTCCATAACCTAAAGCAGAGTTGTCTACTGGATCGATAACATTCTGAACTTCGTTAATCAAAGTTTTAGTTGGTAAGTTCAAAGTGTTGTCTAAGATAACTAACTTAACCGTTCCACCACCTTGCCATGCTGAATATACTTGAACCGCTCCAACATCATTTAACTTGTCTTCAATCATCTTCTTGTAATCAGCAACATTACCGCCATAAGCAATATAGCTATTAGGGCTAAGCAAGCGACTTCTTAAGCTTTCATCATCTTCAGCATCTTTAGCAGGTACTGAAACTTCGGTAATCTCCGCCCAACTAACACTATCGTTAGCAGTAACCGGAATGATTTGGCCTACATATTGGTTAGCATAACTACCTGCATCGTTAGCTTGTAAGATGAATGTTCCATCATCGTTTTTAGCAATAACGTGGTAGAAAATTGGTTCATTTGCTACTGATGCGAAGGTGTCATTAATATCAACACTGGTAACCACGTTCTTATTATCATCAATGATGTTAGCTTTAACTTTGGTGTAAGTGGCACTTTCACGATTAGTACCCCTATCGCTTGCGAATGAATCTAAAAACTCGCCCGTTGCTGTCTCGATGTGAGCTTGTTTTAGATAGTTGGCCATATCTAAAGCTCTGACTGACATAACCATTGCTGCAGGAGCAATTGCATCGTAAACGATTGAACCTTCACGTTTATCAATATCGTTTGGCACCTGCTCCATCATTTCTTCTAAATAGTAGTCAAAGTCCTTACTATTCAAGTCATCTATAAGGTCTTGGACATTATTCATCGTCATTTACACTCACCCCTTTCGTAAAGTCAACATTGCCGAAGATGGTTTCAACACTACCCGTGATTTGAACGCTATCACTGGCAACTTGAGTAATTTCATCAACATAAACGCCGGTAACACGGTCATCAGCTTGTAGTGCTTCATCTATCATGCGTTCCGCTTCAACTTTAATATATTCAAAATCAGCACCAACTAAATCTTCTAAGTCGTTGCCATAGTCTTCAGTGTAAATCGGGAATACGAAGCGTTCGGTTCGCATAATCTTGTCGATCGCTTGAACCATTGCGTCATAATCATCAACCACACCGATAACTCGGCCATCAGCGACTTTGAAAGTCATGGTTGGTAATGTTTCTTCTTGAAAATCATCAGCCAAAACGTCATCAGCGTCATCGTTATTAGCAATGTTGTCTGTCAATTCTTCGTCCATTGTTTACTCTCCTTTCTATCCGTCATCGGCTTTCGCTTGATCGGATAATTTTTCAAAGATGTAAAATTGCTGTCCACCATCTAGGCGGAACATAGCAACTTTATCGTCTTGTTTTAGTTCATTTTTGATTGTTACTTTTTTGTCGGACCCGTCAATATTCATCGTTAATTGATGGTTAGTAACATTTGTGCCGACAATTAAAAAAGGTGCATCAAGTGTTATTTTTTCACTCAATTGCACCTTTAAAGGTTTGGCGGAAACTACCGTCCCGAATTGCAAATCAGCATATTCGTTAGCACTTCCGCCACGTGCTTTAATTTGATCTAATAGCCATTCTCCTGCCATCATTACCACTCCATATCTAAATCAACATGATAATCACTACCGAATGTATGGACCGCTTTTCTTATAAGATATCTTTTAGTTCCAACACCTACATCTTTTAAATCTTTGACATCAACAATAATGGAGTTACCCGCTTGTAATTGGTAGTTACCGATTGCGGTAATCTTCAATTGAGTGGTTTGTTTGTTCAATCTCTTCAAAGTGTGCTTAGCTAAAGCCTTCATTTGAGCTTCGTTAAGTTTCTTTGATGTTTGTTCAATGTGAACTAACTTACCCCACTTTTTAATGGTATTACCCGTTGCTTGTTCGGTGGCTACTTTCTTCTTACCTTTAGTAGTGCTAGATTTAACCACCTTTACAACGTTGGCCGATTGGTCGATACTTCTCGTCAAAGTATAATCAGTGATTAAAGATTTATCGCCAATGATCCAGTTTAGTTGTAAGTGTGGGAACCTTCTTAGTTCAACCGTACCGTAGTTATCTCTAAGGAAGTAACGTTCGCCGGTTGCTGTATAAGTTGAATTAATCGCACTTTGTAACATGCTAAAGTAACTTTTATTATCATCTAGTTCGGATTTAAGTTTGTGTGATGGTGCTTTAATCACCTTGTGCGGTACGTTTAAATATCGACAAATAGTGTTAAAACGTTGCCCCAAAGTGGATACTGGAAAAACCATACTATCACTTGATTTGAAGTAACGTAAGCCGTCATAAGCGGTAACACTGTACGTTTTACCGGCTTTTAAATCGACTTTGAACACATAACCTTTAAAAATCTTGTGTCCATTCCACTCAAACATAACAACATCACCGTTCTTGATACCAAAACCATCGTTAACTTCAAGCAAATCAAAGTCTAACTCACCCGCACTGTAGTTCATGTCCGTAGTCCATTTAACGCTAGACACTAGGTCTTTTACGTCCCATGAATGGTTGCTATCACGTCTTTTTATAACAAATTTACTGATTGTATCTGTCATTTGATAGCTCCTTTTGAAACCCAACCGATGTTAATGCCGTTAGTAGCCTTAACATAGTAAGGGTGTTTTGCCTTCTTCGATACAATCGTAATTTTGCATTTGCGTTTTCTAATCATCACGCCTTTTTTGGCGTTATTGGTTAGATAGGCCGTACCGTTAACTAAAACAGTAGAACCACGTGATAGTTTATGTGATGGTTTAGATCTGGATTTGCCTTTTTTAGTGATTTTTTTCTTTTTGCGTCCAATCTTTCTTGCCTTTACCGGAATATGCTCGGTAAAACTTAGCTGAATGGTGTATTCTTGAGCATTTCCGCTCGCCATACCATAGCTAAGTTTAAGATTGGCACTCATAGTAATGTCAGTTCCCGTTAGAACCAACCTACATGTTGTTTGTGATTGTTCAATGTTTTTTAGAAACGTTAAATAACTTGTAGCGTTAACCCAACGATGTTGTTTAGCAACTGTCGTATAGGCTACTTTGTCGGAATTGATTGGCAAAATAGAATTAATCGTGATTTTTCGCAATTTAAAATCACCCACACGATTAATTTCACCTTTACCAATCACAACACTACTTGAGT
Source organism: Apilactobacillus sp. EABW-1NA (assembly GCF_030398685.1). Taxonomy (NCBI): domain Bacteria; kingdom Bacillati; phylum Bacillota; class Bacilli; order Lactobacillales; family Lactobacillaceae; genus Apilactobacillus; species Apilactobacillus sp. EABW-1NA. The sequence continues at coordinate 634 of NZ_JAPDKO010000014.1, read as the reverse complement.
CATTGGTTTCATAATTAATTGAGATATCAGAAGGGGCAACGGGCAAAGCTACCCGATTGCCGTGGCTATTAGTTATATAACAATTTACTTGATTGGCCATTAAGCTAAGCTCCCTTCATCTTTTGCCATTAAAGCCTTTTCAAATTTATCTAATAGTGCATCAATGTCTTCATCTGGATTGCCAGTAGTGTTAATTTGGATAGCTCCTTCATGTAATGCAACGTTACGGCTATTGTCGTTACGGCTATTATCATTCTTATGTCGTGAAGTAAATCCAATTTGTGAACCTAAAGTTGAACCGTTAGGAATCTTAGATGAATTGTTTCCGTTAACGTCAATATTGTTATTGGTGTTAAGGTCTTTCATGCCTGTTACAAGTCCATATAGTGATTGTTTAGCTCGGTCAAAGCCGTTTGCTAGTAAATCACCCGGGTTTACTTTAAGTCCCATATCGGAGACATCTGGAGCTTTAACGCTGGTGTTAGCAATGTTATCAGTCATACGGTTAATATCACTTTGAACATTACCGAAACCATTGTTAAGACCTTCTCCAAAACCATTCATGATTGCATTACCGTGTGGAATAAGTAAGGTTCTATCGTATGATATTGGACCCTTATGTTGCTTAATCCAA
>NZ_JAPDKO010000013.1:0-46542 GCF_030398685.1 Apilactobacillus sp. EABW-1NA | reverse complement strand
AGATAAATAGTGTGGTGGCGATAGCTAGAAGGATACACCTGTTCCCATGCCGAACACAGAAGTTAAGCTTCTAAACGCCGATAGTAGTTGAGGGATCGCCCTCTGCAAGGGTAGGAAGTCGCCGCGCAATTATGGAGGATTAGCTCAGTTGGGAGAGCATCTGCCTTACAAGCAGGAGGTCACAGGTTCGAGCCCTGTATCCTCCATCCATACGAGCCGTTAGCTCAGCCGGTAGAGCATCTGACTTTTAATCAGAGGGTCGGCAGTTCGAACCTGCCACGGCTCATTAATTTAATATAATATGCCGACTTAGCTCAGCTGGCAGAGCACCTGTCTTGTAAACAGGGGGTCGGAGGTTCGAATCCTCTAGTCGGCATTATGCGGAAGTAGTTCAGTGGTAGAACATCACCTTGCCATGGTGGGGGTCGCGGGTTCGAATCCCGTCTTCCGCTTTGCCAATTCATTATATATGCCGGGGTGGCGGAATTGGCAGACGCACAGGACTTAAAATCCTGCGGTTAGTGATAACCGTACCGGTTCGATCCCGGTCCTCGGCACCATATGCACCCATAGCGCAACTGGATAGAGTGTCTGACTACGAATCAGAAGGTTGTAGGTTCGACTCCTACTGGGTGCATTTCTCGGGAAGTAGCTCAGCTTGGTAGAGCACCTGGTTTGGGACCAGGGGGTCGCAGGTTCGAATCCTGTCTTCCCGATAGAGTTTAATAACTCGTCATATTAGTCACATATCGCGGTGTAGCTCAGCTGGCTAGAGCGTCCGGTTCATACCCGGGAGGTCGGGGGTTCGATCCCCTCTGCCGCGATTAGGTCTTGGACCTTTAGCTCAGTTGGTTAGAGCAGACGGCTCATAACCGTCCGGTCGTAGGTTCGAGTCCTACAAGGTCCATAGTGGACTTTGTTTCACATCACATGGAGAATTACCCAAGTGGCTGAAGGGGGCGGTCTTGAAAACCGCTAGGTGGGTCAAACCACGCGAGAGTTCGAATCTCTCATTCTCCTTTATATTATCGCGGGATAGAGCAGTCTGGTAGCTCGTCGGGCTCATAACCCGGAGGTCGTTGGTTCAAATCCGGCTCCCGCAATTTTGGTTCGTTGGTCTAGTTGGTTTAGGACGCCTGCCTGTCACGCAGGAGGTCACGAGTTCGAGTCTCGTACGAACCGTTTATATGGCTCGGTAGCTCAGTTGGTAGAGCAACGGATTGAAGCTCCGTGTGTCGGCAGTTCGATTCTGTCCCGCGCCATTTAACTAAATATATGTTATACTTTATATTATGCGGGTATAGTTTAGTGGTAAAACCATAGCCTTCCAAGCTATTGTCGCGAGTTCGATTCTCGTTACCCGCTTTTATATGGGCCTATAGCTCAGTTGGTTTAGAGCGCACGCCTGATAAGCGTGAGGTCGGAGGTTCGAGTCCCCCTAGGCCCATTGGAGAAGTACTCAAGTGGCTGAAGAGGCGCCCCTGCTAAGGGTGTAGGTCGGGTTACCGGCGCGAGAGTTCGAATCTCTCCTTCTCCGTTAGTTTTTGACTGACCCGTTGGTCAAGTGGTTTAAGACACTGCCCTTTCACGGCAGTAACATGGGTTCGAATCCCGTACGGGTCATTAAAATTTTTCTTTTATATAATTATCGCGGGATAGAGCAGTCTGGTAGCTCGTCGGGCTCATAACCCGGAGGTCGTTGGTTCAAATCCGGCTCCCGCAATTTTGGTTCGTTGGTCTAGTCGGTTTAGGACGCCTGCCTGTCACGCAGGAGGTCACGAGTTCGAGTCTCGTACGAACCGTAAATGAGATCGTCCTTGATGGATAATCTTTTTTTGTTGTCATAATATTTATTATGACCCGTTGGTCAAGTGGTTTAAGACACTGCCCTTTCACGGCAGTAACATGGGTTCGAATCCCGTACGGGTCATCATTTATGGAGAATTACCCAAGTGGCTGAAGGGGGCGGTCTTGAAAACCGCTAGGTGGGTCAAACCACGCGAGAGTTCGAATCTCTCATTCTCCTTAACGTAGAAAATAAAGGATTGCATTAAGTTGCAATCCTTTTTATTTGACTTCTTTTGTCTACAAATGTAGACTATAAAATGTTAAATAAATAAATGAATGGGGTGATACAGCTTTTGGAAAAGACTGATATTACGAAATCTGAATGGGAAGTAATGAGAATTGTTTGGACACTAGGGGAGACAACTAGTAGTCAATTGATCGATATCTTATCTAAGAAAATGGATTGGAGTTCATCAACAATCAAAACATTATTATCTCGTTTATGTGATAAAGAATTATTAGGGATTAAGAAGGATGGTAGGAAAAACATTTATTATTCTGCCATTAAGGAACAAGCAGCATATGATATGTCTGTTAAGAGAGTGTTTGAATCAATGTGTTGTATGCATTATGGAGAGACACTTCATGACGTTATTGAAAGCATTGAATTAAGTAAAAGCGATATCGATTCAATTATCGATGTGCTAAAGAAAAAGAGAGATACAGCACCTGAAGAGGTTCATTGTAAGTGCTTGGAAGAATAATCTATTTGGAGATGAGATAAATGTGCGGAAAAAAGCATGATATGAATGATGAAGAAAAACACAACGGAGAAATGGCTTGCTGCAAGCACCATGATCACAGCAACCAAAATCATAAATGCGATATGCACCATATGGATCATGATATGGGTAACATGGACCATGAACACATGGGCCATGACATGAATCACATGGACCACGATATGAGTCATATGGACCATGGACATATGGGACATGATATGAACCACATGGATCACAGTCACATGGGCCACATGCATATGGGAAACCTAAAATTGAAGTTTTGGATTTCATTGATTCTAACAATTCCAATTATTATCATGTCACCAATGATGGGAATGAAGATGCCTTTCCAAGTGACATTCCCTGGATCTGATTTTGTTGTTTTAGTACTAGGAACTATCCTTTTTATTTACGGTGGTTACCCATTCTTTACATCATGTATCAGTGAAATGAAGAGCAAGAAGCCAGGAATGATGTCACTAATCACAATGGGAATTTCCGTTGCTTATGTATACAGTGTATACGCCGTGATTGCTAACGACATTTTAAAGGTGACACCAATGGTAAATGATTTCTTCTGGGAATTATCAACATTGATTGTCATTATGTTATTGGGTCATTGGATTGAAATGAACTCAGTAATGAATGCTGGTTCTGCTTTAAACAAACTAGCCGAATTATTACCTGACAATGCTCACTTAGTTCAATCAGATGGTCAAACTAAAGATGTATCAGTTCATGAATTATCAGAAGGCCAAACCATCTTAATTAAATCAGGTGAAAAGGTGCCTGCTGATGGAACAATTATCGATGGTAGTACTGCTTTAAACGAATCACTAATCACTGGTGAATCAAGAGACGTGCAAAAGGGTGTCGATGATTCTGTAATTGGTGGATCAATCAACGGTAGCGGAACTATCAAGGTTAAGATTACCGGTACAGGTGAAAGTGGTTACTTATCAAAGGTTATGAACATGGTAAGTGAAGCACAATCATCAAAATCAGAAGCAGAAGATTTAGCTAACAAGGTTGCTGGATACCTATTCTACGCTGCATTAATTGTTGCTTTAATCGCGTTTATAACTTGGAGCATCTTAGATGGTGTTGCATACGCAATTCCGATTACTGTCAGTGTATTAATCATTGCTTGTCCACACGCCTTAGGTCTAGCCATTCCTTTAATAATTTCAAGAATGACTTCAATTTCAGCCACTCATGGTTTATTGATTAGAAACAAGACTGCACTAGAAGGTATCAAACAAATTAGATACGCTTTAATGGATAAAACAGGTACTTTAACTCAAGGTGATTTTAAGGTTAATGCCTACGATAGTTTAGATTCAAACATCGACAAGAAGGATGTAATTAAGATTGCTGCTGCAATTGAAGCTTCTTCAAGTCATCCACTTGCTCAAGGAATTGTTCAAGCATTCAAAGATTTAAACCAAGCACCACTTCAAGCAGAAAAAGTTGAAGAAATCGCTGGTTCAGGGATTAAGGGAACAGTAGAAGGTAAGGAATACCAAGTTGTTTCAAGCTCATACCTAGACAAGAATGGTATTGATTACGATCAAAAGACTGCTGACAAATATCTACAACAAGGTAACTCATTGAGTTATGTTGTCGAAAACGGACATGTTGTTGGATACATTGCTGAAGGTGATTCAATCAAGCCTGGTGCAAAGGACATGATTGATTTCTTAAACAGTCAAAATATTATCCCAGTTATGCTAACCGGTGATAACCAACAAGCTGCTGATAAGGTAGCAAGCATTCTAGGAATTAAGGAAGTTAACGCCCAATTAGTTCCAGAAGACAAACAAAAACTAGTTACTAAGTACCAAGAAAAAGGTAAAGTTATGTTTATCGGTGATGGTGTTAACGATGCACCTAGTCTTACTAAGGCTGATTTAGGTGTTGCCATCGGTTCAGGTACTGACGTTGCCATCGAATCCGCTGACGTTGTCTTAGTAAACAGTGATCCAGCAGATGTGATTAACTTGGTTAAACTAGCAAAACACGCTCGTACCAAGATGATTCAAAACCTATGGTGGGGTGCTGGATACAACATCATCGCATTACCACTTGCAGCCGGAGCACTTTCTTCAATTGGTATTATCATTGGACCAATGTTAGGTGCCGTGATTATGTCACTAAGTACAGTGATTGTTGCAATTAATGCCATGACATTAAAAATTAAGTAAATAAAAAAGCACTTGGATAAATTCCAAAGTGCTTTTTTATTATGCTCGTTTATAGTTTAAGGACATTTCTGCTAAATTCAAAAAGTCATTTCTCTTCTTCCAATTATTGAAATCAAAATAATTATGCCAAGTTGTCATTAAAACCGTTCTCTTACGGTTAACGGTTTCCTTTAAGATGACGAATGAGATCATGTTATCTAACGTAGCGTTATTATCCATCTTTTCGATGCTGGCATCAAAGATTTTTTGATCATCTTCTGATAGGTTGAAGTATGAATAATTTACAAATTCAAACTTTTCGGTAAAGTTATGATTCTTCAATACATCGAATGTAATTGGGTTTTTGAAAATATTATGGTTCCCGGAAAAATCGACGATTTGATACTGATCGTCACCGTTTTTAAATAAACTTAATTTTACATCGGGATGTTGTTTTCTGATTTTGTTTAAAATTTGATTGCTACCAAATGTCATGCTGATTTGATTTTCCATTTTTACGCCTCCAAGATGATAAAAAAGATTTTACAAATCACACCTATATATTTACACTAAAGATAAATAAAAACAAGTAGAAGGTATGCAAAATGAAGGTTACTGTATTAGGATATTATGGTGGTTATCCAGATAATGGAATCGCCACAAGCGGATATTTAATTCAAACTGAAAAATTCAATCTATTATTGGACTGTGGAAGTGGGGTGCTATTGGAATTAGAAAAGCACTTAAACCCATACAACCTAGACGCGGTCTTATTATCTCACTACCACAGTGATCATATTGCCGATGTTGGTGTTTTACAACACTACTGGCAACTAGCACCTAATAAGCCAAAGAAAGGCCCTCTATCAATTTATGGCCACACTGAGGATGAAGAACACTTCAATGCTTTGAACTGGTTCGATGATACGGTTGCTAAACCATACCATGAAGATGATGTCTTAACCTTAGGTGACTTGGAAATTACATTTAAGAAAACACAACATCCTGTCGTTACATTTGCGATTAAGATTAAAGACAAGACAACCAATCAAGTACTAGTTTACACAGGGGACACTAGATACTTTGAAGACTTAGCATCATTTTGTGAAGGTGCTGACTTATTAATGACCGATACTAATTTCTATGACGACAAGGAAGGTCAAAAGTGGCATATGACTTCTGAAGAAACTGGTAAATTAGCATTGGATGCTAAGGTTAACAATGTTTTAATCAGTCATTTACCACAATATGGTGACTTGGATGATTTAAAGAAACAAACTGAGATGGCGACAAATAATTCAGTAAACGTGATCTTACCAAAAACAGGGATGGTAATTGATTTAAAAGACGTTAAATCATTGAACTAACCGTTGATAATAGGTTAAAATGTAGTTATCAAATAGCGAACGTGAGAAGAGGTGTCGATAATGAGAATGGAAAAAATTAATTCTGGAACAATCAAAGTAACAATCACTAATCAAGAATTAGATGAACGCGGAATTGATTTATTATCACTTTTAGGTGATGAAGATGGCATTGAATCTTTCTTATACTCAATCTTGGACGAAATCGATGTAGATGATGAATTCAAGAGTACCGGGGCAGTATCTTTCCAAGTATTGCCAAACAGTACAGGGTTAGACATGTTTATTAAGAATAAGAATGTTTTTGATAACCAAAACCAAATCAATAATGATGATGAACAAGTAGAAGATGATAACGTCGACGATGAAATCGAAGACGACGAAAATGACAATGAAACTTATGATGGACCTAGCTCTGAGATGTTTACCGACACTGGTGAAGACAGAACCGACGAACAAAGAGCCCAACTACCAAGTATGGGCCACTTTAAGGACTATACTGATACCAAGAGTTTGTACTCATTGATTCGTGCCAAGGAAATGCTTGGAAAAATCCTAGACTTCAAGAGCGAAGATCACAAGTATGATGACAAGACAAAGGAATTCATTGATAACATTCAATTGAACCTTTCAACTATGATTGATGCGCTTGAAAGAAGCGATGACTATGCCCATTACAAGCTAATGATGATTGCGACAATCAACCAAGCTAGAAGTGAACGTCAAGACTTGGATTCAACAAGCAAACGTTCTAATAGTGACCCATTCAAGGATATGGTTAAAAATGCCAAGCAACCAAGCTTAGGCCACTTTAATCCACAACTTGAAAAGTGGGAAATGATTCTAAAGGTTAGCGACTTCGACAACGTTGTTAAACTAGCCGATGCAATTCATGGAACAGAAGATGTTGATTCAACATTATATAAAGTGGGTTCATTCTACGTGGTTCAATTAACTACTACTAGAACTGAAAACGAAGTTGACTTCAAGCACTTTACCAGTGCTGTGAGTGAAGCTGTTGAATATGGTAACCAAGTCAACGCTGTAGACTTTAAACATTACAACGACAAGAAAGTAATCATGGATCATCAAGCAATGACCCAAGTGAATAAATACTTTGGCTAATAAAAAGACTGGCAAATATGCCAGTCTTTTTTCGTATCTAATTTATTGGGTGATGAAAATGTTAATGGCATCTGATAAAGAAAAACTAGTCAGTGCGAGTGCAGCTAAAGATAATCAAAAGTACTACTGTCCAATCTGTAAAGAAGAGTTAATTTTAAAACGCGGCAATATTAATGCGCCACATTTTGCGCATTTTAAGAACAGCCAGTGTGTGATTGCGATGGAAGACGGCGAGAGCAATGAACATTTGATGGGCAAAGAACAACTATTGAACTTCATTGATAAAAGAAATACACATGTGGAAAAGTATTTACCCGAAATTAATCAACGTCCTGATTTGATGTATCAAAAACTAGCGTTTGAGTTTCAATGCAGTCCGATTTCGCGGAAACGATTGGAGGAACGCATCGATGGATACCATCAACTACATATGAAATCACTATGGATATTGGGGAGTAACTACAGAAAGCATTTTGGCAGCGATAGTGTGAATAAGTTTTATTACTATATCGATTCCATTGGTTTTACCATCTTTTTCTGGCTGGTAAACGAACGAAAAATTGAGGTTCGTTACAACTGTCAGTATGTGTGTGGAAAACTACGATACCAGCGCATCACGTTTTCTCGATTGGATGAATTATTGAGGTTTATTCACAATCCGGGCACCATTGTTAAGTACAAAAGTAGTATGCATGGTGTAATTAGTCAGCTAACCAGGATTGAAAACCAAATCTTTTATCGAAATCAACAGATGTTGAAATGGCAAAACGTTTGTTATAACCAGCATCATAATATTTCTGGATCACCCATTTTGTGTGATATCAAACAGGTGACCAGTCCAATCATGGGGAAGAACTTTTTGATATGGAAAATATTGATTATGACGAATATCAAGGAACGCGTGAAATTAAGGGATGTTTTTGAGTTTGCCAATCAAATGGTCGGATTACAAACGAATTATCCACTTGTGCATAACGCCACTCAATATATTAAAGATGAGTTCAAACTGTTGATAATGCAGCTGATAACTCAACGAAAAATTCAAATTAAAAATGGTAGAGTACACATAATCGACGAAATTAAGTGGTTTGACGATTACTATCAAAAATTAAATGAGCTAAGTACGCAAAATAACACTATTTTTTGATAAGATGGAGATAGCATATTTCAAAAGGCGGTGTTTTTATGAGTGAAGTACAACAATTACCAAAGAGATCAGAAGTACCAGAAAAATTAACCTGGGACTTAACAACTATTTATAAGACAGATGATGACTTTGAAGCGGATTTCAAAGAATGCGTCAAGGAAGTCGAATCCGTGGAAAAGTTAAAGACTGATCATTTTGATGCAAAAACACTTTTAAGTGATTTAAAAGCAATCGAAAAACTAGAACGTAAAGTGGAAAAATTATATGTATACTCATCATTGAAGAGTGATGCTGATACATCAAATTCTGAATACCAAAGCATGAATGCTAGATGTGCTGATTTAGCATCTAAAGCATCATCAGCACTAGCATGGTTTGAACCAGCGGTTTTAAATATTAGTGAAGATAACCTAAAGAAGATGCTAGTTGAAGAATCAGAATTAGCAGATTACACACACTATTTTGATGAACTATTCAGCCAAAAGGACCATATCCTGGATGCTGAACATGAAAAAATTCTATCAAGTTTAGGTAACATCTTTGATACCCCTTCAAACGTATACGGTGTAATGACCAATTCCGACTTGAAGTTCCCAGTGGTATCAGACGAAGATGGTAACAAGGTCGAACTATCAAATGGTGTCTACAGTAAGTTACTTGAATCCACAGACAGAAGTGTTCGTAAGGAAGCATTCCAACAGTTATACACAGTTTATAACCAATTCAAGAACACATTAGCATCAACACTTTCTGGTGAAGTGAAGGTGCATAACTTTAGAGCTTCAATGCGTCACTTTAGCTCAGCTAAGGAAGCTGCATTGAGCAATAACCACATCGATGAAAAGGTATACCAACAACTAATTGATACGGTTAATAAGTACCTACCTTTATTACATCGTTACGTGAAACTAAGAAAGAAATTACTTTCATTAGACGAAATGCACATGTATGACTTGTACACACCATTATTCGGTAACTCACCAATCTCATACAATTTTGATGAAGCCAAGGAAGAATCAATCAAGGCGTTATCAATTCTTGGGGATGATTACATTGATCATATCAAGGAAGAATTTAACAATCGTTGGATTGATGTAGTTGAAAATAAGGGAAAGAGAAGTGGGGCATACTCATCAGGAGTATACGACACTAACCCATATATCCTTTTAAACTGGCAAGATAACCTTGATAACTTGTTTACACTGGTTCATGAATCAGGTCACAGTATGCATAGTTACTACACAACCCATAATCAACCATTCCAATATGGTGATTACTCAATCTTCTTAGCCGAAATCGCATCAACCACTAACGAAAATATCTTAACAGATTATCTTTTGAAGAATACCGATGATGTTGAAGTTAAGAAGTACGTATTAAATCACTTCCTAGATGGTTTCAAAGGAACCATTTTCAGACAAACTCAATTTGCTGAATTTGAAGACTTTGCCCACCAACAAGAACAAGCGGGCAATCCACTAACAGCTAAGATGCTAAGTGATTTCTACTACAAGCTAAACCAACGTTACTACGGTGATGGAGTCGTATCTGATCCAGAAATTGCATACGAATGGGCCAGAATTCCGCACTTCTACATGAATTACTATGTATATCAATACGCAACTGGTTTTGCAGCCGCCATTGATTTATCAGATGGCATCTGTGACAACGACCAAGAAGCAATTGATAAGTACATCGGTTACTTAAAATCAGGTAGTTCTGATTATCCATTAAACGTAATGAAAAAAGCTGGTATTGACATGACTAATGCAGATTACCTAGAAAATGCATTCAAGGTCTTTGAAGAAAGATTAAACGAATTAGAATCATTAATTTAATAACAAAAAAGCTTCCAACTTTTAGTTGGAAGCTTTTTTTATTTTAGAACACGAAGGTGTTTCATTTTAGTTTCTTTTAGACTGCTTTCGCTTAATGCATCCTTTAAGTATTCAGGAGTTAAGTTTTTATCACAGCAGGCATTGAATAATGTTGAGTATTCAATGTCATCAGTTAAAATACCATCATCGTTTCCTTCACAGTTGAAGATAACAGCTGAGGCTGGTTTTTCAATCTTCATGTTTTGGACCAAATCTTGGTCTTTTTTGATTGATTTCTTAGCAAGGTTTGAACGACGATCTTCCTTAAACATTTCAACATCTAGACCGCATTTCTTGGCAATTGCAATTGCCATTTCGTCTGAGTAGATGTAACCTTCAGTCAATAGTTTATCCTGAATCGCTGTTAAGAACTTACGTCCCTTTTTCATACCTTGGAATAAGGCAGCCTTATAGTCCAAGACAACGTTTCTGTATAAGGCAGAAAGTTCTTCAGAAGATAATCGTTTTTTTAGTTGATTGTTTGAGTTGCAGAAGTCGGTTTGGACAACCTTTAGATTGTAAATCGGAATGAACTGCAACTTAAATTTTGAATCAACGTCTTCAGAAATCTGTAAAACGGTATTTTCTGAATTCCTGCATGCTTTACACAATGGATCTATAAACAGAAATAGTTCAAACACTTTTATCCCTCCATTAAGATTTTTGTTTCGTTCTATGAATTCCATTAAATAGAATACCAAATACACCGGTAAATACAACCATTTCGCTCATAAACGGTAAAAAATTGTTTGCTTTTTTACTTCTTGAATAGTGTGGTAAAATAATGTAGTAAATTAGGTTTAACAAGGAGGTTAGCCTAGTGATAAAAAACTGGAGTGACTTTTTATTTCCATACGAACAAGCCGTAGGTGAATTAAAGGTCAAATTAAGAGGAATTCGTAAAGAATTCATTCAATCGGATAAAAGAAGTCCGATTGAGTTTGTTACTGGTCGAGTCAAACCAATCGACAGTATTAAAGAAAAAATGAAACGCCGCTATGTATCAGAAGATCGTTTATCTCAAGATATGGAAGACATTGCGGGACTTAGAATTATGTGTCCATTTGTTGATGACATTTATGTGGTTGTCGACATTCTTAGAAGAAGAAGCGATATTAATATCTTGGAAGAACGTGATTATGTTAATCGTGAAAAAGCTAGTGGATATCGTTCATACCATATTGTTTTTGAGTATCCAATCGAATTAGTCGGTGGAGAAAAGAAAATTTTAGCCGAAATTCAGGTAAGAACACTTGCTATGAATTTCTGGGCAACAGTAGAACATTCTCTAAATTACAAGTACAATGGTGAATTCCCAGAAGGATTGAAGAAGCGTCTTCAACAATCTGCGGAAACAGCATTCAAGTTGGATGAAGGGATGTCTGAAATCAGAGATGAGTTAATTGAAACTCAAGAAGATGGAAGCAAAAATGAACATAATAGGGATGAATAGTTATGAAGGTTGCAATTTATAGTAACGACGGATTTACATCCAAAGAGGTTGCTACACAATTAAAAGAAAAAATTGATGCGTCTGAAAAACTTGAATACGATGGATTAAATCCGCAAATTGTGATTTCCGTTGGGGGAGACGGAACACTTTTGTCAGCTTTTCATCATTATCGCGATGCAATTAGCAAGATTCGCTTTGTGGGAATCCATACTGGCCACCTTGGTTTTTACACCGACTGGCGTGACTACGAAGTAAAAGAACTAGTCGACAGTTTGGAAGACGATAATGGTCAAAGCGTTAGCTATCCATTGCTATCAATCAAGGTTCAATACACCGATGGTGGACCAGACGATAGTTTCGTTGCGCTAAATGAATCTACCTTAAAACGCATAAACGGAACAATGGTTACTGATATTTACATCAAGGATGAATTCTTTGAAAAGTTTAGAGGGGATGGACTTTGTGTTTCCACACCAACCGGTTCTACCGCTTATAACAAGTCAGTTGGTGGGGCAATCATTAATCCTCAACTAAACGCTATTCAGGTTTCCGAAATGGCATCCATCAATAACCGTGTCTTTAGAACTTTAGGTTCACCTGTAATTGTGCCACCTGACGAAACAATCACAATTGTTCCCGATTCACCAAAACACAACATTTTAACATGTGACCAGTTATTGATTTCTGATCGTCCAATTAAATCAATTTCATATTCCATCTGTAACGATAGAATTTACTTCGCTCAATATCGTCATACCCATTTCTGGAAACGTGTAAGTAATTCATTCATCGGAGTTCACGAGGATGACTAGTTTCACCTGGTCCAATCAACAGGACAGTCCCATCCGATTAAGAACTTTCTTACGCCAAAATGGTATTTCGCGCACATTGTTGAAACAGATTAAATTCGAAGGCGGCAAAATCGTAGTTAACGGAACCGAAGAGAAGGTCAATTATATGTTGGCACAAGGCGACGAGGTAACCATCACGTTACCGCCTGAACCAGCCAACGACATTATTGCTGTATCAAATCTACCAATCAACATTTTGTATGAAGATGATCACTTTTTGGTTGTGGATAAACCAGCTCACGTGGCATGTCTTCCATCTCATTTATATAAAAATGAAACGATTGCTAATCGAGTGAAGGGATACTTTCAAAGACAAAATTACGATAATCAAAAGATTCATATCGTCAATCGATTAGACATGGACACCAGTGGGATTATCATTTTCGCCAAGCATCACTTTGCGCATTCGGTATTGGATAAGCAAATGCAACACCATCAAATTGAAAAGATGTATGTCGCAATTGTGGAAAATCCACTAAATGACGAACATCTAGAAATTAACCTACCGATTGAGCGACAACCGGGTTCGTTTATTAAAAGATGCGTGATGGATGGTGGAAAACCTTCCAAGACGGAGGCGTGGGTGGTTAAAAATACACCTAGTCACTCATTGGTTAAGATTAAGCTGCATTCTGGTCGAACCCATCAAATCAGGGTTCACTTTGAAGCAATCGGGCATCCATTAATTGGTGATTGGCTTTACAATCCAGACAACCATGAGTTGGATCGTCAGGCACTACACTGCTACAAAATGAAATTTTATAATCCTTTTACACAACAAGACGTAGTCTGTGAATCAAAAATTCCTACGGACATGTCGTCAATTATTCAAGGCTTCTAATATATTGATATTAGGGGCTTTTTTAGTTCTTGTAAATCAAGGCTTTACGAATATGATATACTTATATATTGAATTGGATAAGGATGATTTAGATATGAAAAAAATCGAAATTGCAAAGCAATTTTTAAAACAAAATATCGATTTATTTAGATGCCCAGTATGTAAAGAATCATTTATTAACCAAGTTGATAATTCAATCGTTTGTCCTAACAACCACTCATTGGATATTTCCAAAAAAGGAACCATTCAATTTATTAACCATAAGGTGAATACAGAATATGATGGGGATATGTTAGAATCAAGACGAAGAATTATGCAGGCTGGTTTCTTCGATGAGATTTTACAAAAGATTAATGAAATAATCGATGCCGGGCATAAGAACATCGTCGACATCGGTAGTGGGGAAGGAACACCACTAAAACGTTTAGAAGACTTAAGAAAAAACGTGGATAGTGCGATCGGTTTTGATATTTCTAAACCAGGGGTCAATCTATCAACCAGTGAATTAAGCGACCAAATGTTTTTCTGTGTTGCTGACTTGGCGAACCTTCCATTTAATGATCAGAGCATTGATATTATTATGGATTTATTTTCACCATCAGCTTACAAGGAATTCAATCGAATCATTGCACCAAGTGGTCACTTGATTAAGATTGTGCCAAACTCACATTACCTATTTGAATTGCGTCAAAAGCTTTATGGTAATGATAGCGAAAATAGTATATATGATAACCAAAAAGTTGTCGATTTATTTATGGAGCATTATCCAAATGCGAAGAAATACGATGTCAAATACACCGTTGAGTTACCCAAGGAGTTAACTCACGATTTAATGATTATGACACCACTTCATTGGGGCCATAATGCGAAAGATTTAACACAAGCAGAGGTTGAATCACTAACATCAATCACAGTTGATGTATCAATATTAGATAATCAGTTTTAAAGCGAGGAAAAATTTATGACTAACCATATTGTTTTATTTGAACCATTAATGCCAGCCAACACTGGTAACATTGCTAGAACATGTGCCGGTACCGACACTGTTTTGGATTTAATCAAGCCACTAGGATTTTCAGTTGATGACAAGCATCTAAAAAGAGCTGGACTAGACTACTGGGACAAGGTTGATATTAACTATCACGAAAGCTTACCAGCATTCATGAATACTTTAGGCGAAAAGGACAAACTTTACTTAGTATCTAAGTTTGCTAACCACGACTACACAGATCGTGATTACACAGACGATGACTACAACTACTACTTCATGTTTGGTAAGGAAACCACTGGATTACCTGAAATGTTCATGCGTGATAATGAAGAAAAGGCAATCAGAATTCCACAAGATGACACTCACATTCGTGCACTGAACCTATCAAACACATGTGCCATCGTTATTTACGAAGCATTAAGACAACAATCATTTCCAAATCTTGAAAGAACACACAAGTATGAATACGACAAACTAAAATAAATGATAAGGGGTAATCAATTTGGCAAAGAGAAAAACAAGCGCGCGTAAAAAGAAAAAAACAACCACCAATGCCAAATTATTTAATATCGATAGCAAGTATCAAAATCATATTATCGGATTTGTTATGATTTTGGTTAGTGCATTCAGTCTCTTTAAATTGGGCTTTTTAGGAATCACTTTCGATAATATCGTTAGATTCTTTATCGGAGATAGTAGTCCATTTGGATTATTGATCGCACTAGTAGTCGGTTTTATCTACCTAATTAAAGGACCTAAGCTGGAATATAATAAGCGTTGGATAATTGGTGGAACCATTTTTTACCTTGGTTTAACACTGTTCTTATCAGCATTATTGTTTTCAAACAGTAGCGACAATGCCTTTATATCAAAGACACTATCTTTAATTAGTCAGGATTTCATTCACCTAACCGATGCTTCATCAGTTGGTGGTGGAATGATTGGGGCATGCTTATTAGTAGTATTTGATTTCTTGGTTTCAATTCTGGGATCAGAAATTCTATCAATTATTATGATGATTGTCGGATTAATCGTATTCTTTAACGTTCCAATGAATAAAGTCATGGATAACGTTAGAAAGTACTCCGAAGAATCATCACAAAAGATTGGGTCTGCTATCGAAGAACGTAAGCAACACCGTTTAGAAGCAAAAGAAGATAATCAAGATGACGAAGAACTAAGCGAAGACGTTAATCCAATGTCTAGGGTTCAAAGAAGAAAGAACCCATCTGCTGCTGAAGAAAATCCTAAGATTAAGCTTTCGGGTTGGATGGATAACGAACCTGAAAAACCTGAGATAAAGAGTAAGCCGGAAGCTAACTTGGATCGTTCCGACTTCAAGTCAGCAGACGACTACAATCAAGATACTAGAAACAAACCAAAACTATCTGAAATTATCAATGGACACACCGAAAATGATAGTAAGGGAATCGATATTAAGGATATTGATGATTCCAACTATCAATTGCCACCTATTGGTTTGTTATCCGATGTGGCTAGAAGTGACCAAAAAGATGAGTTTAAAAACATCGACCATAATACAACCGTATTGAAGAAGACATTGAATAGTTTTGGTGTTGATGCCGAAATTAAGAATGTTAACTTGGGACCTTCAGTTACCGAATATGAATTGCATCCAGCGATCGGTGTTAAGGTTAGCAAGATTGTTAATCTAGCAGACGACTTGGCCTTGGCATTAGCAGCTAAGGATATTCGTATTGAAGCACCAATTCCTGGTAAATCATTAATCGGGATTGAAGTACCAAACAAGAAGGTCGCAATGGTGTCATTTAAGGATGTTGTCAAAACATCTCAACAATCCAAGCATGGATTATTAACAGTGCCATTGGGAAGAAACGTTAGTGGGGATGTTATTACAACCGACCTAACTAAGTTGCCTCATCTATTAATCGCTGGTTCAACCGGTAGTGGTAAGTCCGTTGCCATCAACGGAATTATTACCAGCATTTTAATGAATGCTAAACCTAGCGAAGTTAAGATGATGCTAATTGATCCTAAGAAGGTTGAACTAGGAATTTACAACGGGATTCCACACTTGCTATCACCAGTTGTTTCAGAACCTAAGAAGGCAGCAAGAGCCCTTAACAAGGTTGTTGCTGAAATGGAACACAGATATGACTTGTTTGCTAAGCATAATCAAAGAAAGATTAGTACTTTTAATGAATATGTAAAAGGGATGACCGAAGAAGAACGTGGCGATTTAAAACCACTTCCTTACATCGTAGTTGTTGTTGATGAATTGGCTGATTTGATGATGACTGTTTCAAATGACGTTGAAGGTGCCATCATTAGATTGGCGCAAATGGGACGTGCTGCCGGAATTCACATGATTTTGGCAACCCAACGTCCATCAGTTGACGTTATTACTGGTTTAATTAAGTCTAACGTGCCATCTAGAATTGCTTTCGCCGTTTCAAGTGGGATTGATTCTAGAACTATCCTAGATACTAATGGTGCTGAAAAACTATTAGGTCGTGGTGATATGTTATATCTACCAATTGATAAGAATAAGCCAAGCCGTGTGCAAGGTGCATTTATATCTGATCAAGATGTTGAAAATGTGGTAGATTATATTAAAGAACAACAACCTGCCGAATATGACGACGATATGATTGTTACGGATGAAGAAATCAAGGTCGACGAAGAAAACGAAGATCAAGACGACTTATTCGATGACGCACTAGCCTTTGTTGTAAAAGAACAAAAGGCAAGTACATCATTGTTACAACGTAACTTTAGAATCGGTTATAATCGTGCAGCTAGAATTATTGATGACTTAGAACAACGTGGTTACATTGGCCCTCAGGAAGGAAGTAAACCAAGAGAGGTTTATAAACAACCTGATAATGACTAAAAAAATGGAACCCATCATTTTGATAGGTTCCATTTTTATTAGTTTTCAAATAGTTGGAAGGCAGCACCTAGTACTAAACCACCAACAGTTGAGATAATCATTAACCAAACAAAGATCATGGTAATGATTTGAAATCTAGATTTCTTTTTCTTAGCCATTATTAACACCACTTTCCGCAATTAATAATATATTTTAAAGTTTACAGTTCATCAGCGAATAATGCAAACTAATTCATATTGAGGTGATTGTTATTTCTCCGTTTGGATTTTTGACCATGGTATTAGTTCAGGTGGTATTTTTATTCCTATTTTCATTACTGTTCAATATCGTCAAAAAAATTATTAGCAAACTTTATAAGATTTCGATTAGAGCGAGTGATTTCTTTCCAATTATCATGAGCTATTATATCTACCAATTATCATTGGATAAACACGATCAATCGTTCTTACCATATGTATGGTTAGGACTTGTTATCATTGGGATTATCTACGCAATCTACTACTTGTTTACACGTAGTAATGCCAAAGTGGGGATTTTTTACAAATTCTTGTGGAGATTTTCAGTAATTTATTTTTTTGTGGTCTGGTCCTCCACCATTTTGATAATTGCAGCAAAAACGCTTTAAAACCTTGAGCTACCAACGTTGGTAGCTCTTTTTTTATTGCCTAAAATTAGTGGATTTTAATCTAAATGTGGTGAAAATTAGTAGATATTGGAAGAAATTTAATAATAAGGTGGTACGAAGTGGTGGATAGTGGTAAAATCAAGTTAATATAAATTGGAAGGAGTGAAGAAGCGTGTTAATGGGTGAATATGAACATTCAATAGATTCAAAAGGGCGCTTAATCATTCCTTCCAAGATTAGATCAGAAATAGGTGCGAACTTCATCATCACACGTGGACTTGATGGATGTTTATTCGGATATCCTATGGATGAATGGAAAAAGGTTCAAGAAAAGATTAACCAACTTCCTGTAAGCAAGAAGTCAGCAAGATACTTTTCACGTTTTCTATTCTCAGCCGCCGACGAAAGTAAGGTCGATAGCCAAGGAAGAATTAACATTCCAGATACTTTGATTAACTACGCTGGTATCGAAAAGAAATGTGTGATTGTGGGGGTTTCCACAAGAATTGAAATCTGGAGCAAGGAAAAGTGGGACGAATTCTCAGCAACTGCTGGTGAAGAGTTCGACGACATTGCTGAAGACTTAATTGATTTTTAGAAAAGAAGGTGACTAATTATGACGGAATTTCATCATGAAACTGTACTACTTAAAGAAGCAGTTGACGGATTAAATATTAAACCCGATGGCATTTACATCGACTGTACCCTCGGTGGGGGAGGTCACAGTGCCCGAATTTTGTCACAATTAACATCTGGTCATCTTTATTCATTCGATCAAGATGAAGTGGCAATCGAATATAACAAAACTAACCTCAAGAAATACATAGATGAAGATAAGGTTACCTTTGTTAGAAGCAACTTTAGATACATTCAAGAAGAAATGAACAAATTAGGAATTCAATCTGTTGATGGAATTCTGTATGACTTAGGAGTTTCATCTCCACAGTTTGATGACGCAAGTAGAGGTTTTAGTTATCAACACGATGCACGATTAGATATGCGAATGGATCAGAGAAATCCGTTAGACGCATGGAAAATTGTCAACGAATGGCCATACGAAAAATTAGTGAAGATTTTCTTCCGTTATGGAGAAGAAAAGTTTTCCAAGCAAGTTGCACGAGCGATTGAAAGGAACCGAGAAAACCATTCAATCGACACAACCGAACAACTTGTTGATGTGATTAAGGAAGGAATTCCTGCCGCGGCTAGACGTCACGGTGGTCATCCTGCCAAGAAAGTCTTTCAGGCATTGAGAATTGCCGTCAACGACGAACTGGGCGCTTTGGAAGAATCATTGGAAAAGGCAATCGATTTAATTGATGTGAACGGAAGAGTCAGCGTCATTACATTCCAATCATTAGAAGATCGATTAGTTAAGACAATGTTTAAGGAAAAAACCACGATTGAAGATTTACCGAGTGGTTTACCAATCATTCCAGATGACATGAAACCAGACTACAAATTAATTAATAGAAAACCAATACTACCGAGTGATGACGAATTGAGAGATAATCATCGTTCACATAGTGCAAAATTGAGAGTTATTGAGAGAATTAATAAATAATAGAGAGAAGAGTTAATCTGATGGCACAAAATAATCTAGCTAATAGCGTATACGCTACCCCTGGTTATTACTCCGCAGGGGAACAACAAAAACAACAAAATCCAGAAGTAAAATCAAATGTAAGACTTGGATTGTCAAAATTTGAAAAAACTGTTGTAATATTAGGATGTTCACTTGTATTCTTTTTGATGGTGGGTCTAGTTGGTGAAAAGATTTCACTAGGTAACCATGCCACAGAACTTCAAGTAACAACTAATTTATTAGGCAAGGTTAAAGATGATAACAGTACACTAAAGCAAGAAGTAAGTGAACTTCAAAGCGGAAATCGTCTACAAAAAATTGCTAAACAAGCCGATTTATCTTTGTCCAATAAAAACGTAAGGAATGTTAGCAAATGAATAAATTAAATAATCGGAACAAACAAAAAAAACGCCGAGAAAACCGTAGCCGCTATGGACAATTTTTACTATTGCTATGTCTAGGCGTTTTTTTGTGTATGGTATTGAGATTTACATATGTATCAGTATTTAAAAACGTTGGCGGATACAACTTAAGCGAAATGGCGAAGAGTTTGTACACTCAAAGCAACGTGATTTCTGCTAAGCGTGGAACTATTTACGATGCAAACGGTCAACCTCTTGCTGAAGACACTAACGTCTATACAATGTATGCCATCTTAAATAAGAAACAAGTTGGTTTAGATAATAAACCAATGTACATCACTGATAAGGAAAAGGCTGCCAAAGCCATTTCTTCAGTGTTGCCAATTTCCTATAAACAAGCATTAAAGGATCTTTCTCCTAGTACCAATGCGTTCCAAGTTGAATTTGGTTCAGCCGGTACTAACATTTCATTAACTCAAAAACAAAAACTAGATTCATACCATATATCTGGTTTGAATTTCCTACAACAACCATCAAGACTATATCCAAATGGTGTCTTTGCTTCTCACATCATTGGATATGCGTCTGCTAACTCAAACTCTAGCGATAGCAAGGTATCACTAACTGGTCAAATGGGAATTGAAAAGGTATATAACGAACTATTGACTGGTAAGAATGGATACAAGACCACTCAACTAAACAACGCAGGTGTTGAAGTTGATAACGGTGAAAGTGTTAACAAACCAGCTAAAAATGGTGACGATGTTTACACTACTTTAGACTATCGTCTTCAATCACTACTAGAAACTGAAATGACCAGTGTTTACAACCAAGTTCATCCAAAGACAATGAATGCCGTTTTGATGAACGCCAAAACTGGTGACATTTTAGCTGCTACTCAACGTCCTACATTTAACGCTACTACCAAGCAGGGACTAAGCAGTATCTGGCGTAACACATTGATCCAGGATTCATACGAACCTGGTTCAACAATGAAGATTTTCACTGTTGCATCATCAATTAACAGTGGTCACTATAATGGAAATGCCACATACCATTCTGGTAAATACCTAGTTGATGGTAAGGTCGTTCCTGACTGGAATACTAATGGTTGGGGTAACATTACTTACAACAAAGGTTTCGCATTATCAAGTAACGTTGCCATGGCTCATCTTGAACAACAAATGGGTGCCAAGACGTGGCGCAACTACATGAATCGTTTCCAATTTTTTACTTCAACTAACTTAGGTTTCCCTGGAGAAGAAACAGGAAGCGTTCAATTTAACTACCCAATCGAACAAGCTAATACAGCGTTTGGACAAGGTATCCAAGTTAATGCAATGCAAATGATGAGAGCATTAACTTCAATCGCTAACGGTGGTACAATGTTACAACCAAGACTTGTTACAAAGATTGTGGATCCAAAGACCAAGAAGGTCATTAAATCATATCCAAAGAAGGTAGTTGGTCATCCAATTACCGCAAGCACAGCAAAACAAGTTATTCAACATATGGAAGATGTTGTTTATAAATCATATGGTATTGGTGGAGCATACAAGATTCCAGGCTACAAGATTGCCGCAAAGACTGGTACTGCCCAAGTCAGTGATGGTAAGTCTGGATACGAATCTGGTGACGATAGTTACCTATACTCAGTTGCCGGAATTGCACCAGCAAATAATCCAAAATACATCTTATATATAACAATGAAACAACCTCATTTAACTGGAACTAAGACAGCTTCACAATTAATGGCTGAAATCTTTAACCCAGTGATGAGATTAGCATTGGAAGAAAACGTAAATGCTGAAAGTGAAAATAGTCTAAAGGTTCCAAGCATTACTGGTAAGTCTACTAGTGAAGTTAAGGCAGAACTAAAAGCTGCTGGTTTGAAATACGCAATTATTGGTGACGGGGATAAAGTATTAGATCAATCAATTGATGCCAACGAAAAAGTTTCAAAGAATCGAATGGTAATCGTTCAAACCAACGGCAGTAAGACGATGGCTAACCTAACGGGCTGGTCTAGATATGATGTTGCGACATACTGTCGAATGGCAGGTATTGGTGCCGAACTTGACGGTGATGGATATGCATACAAGCAATCCGTCAAACCGGGGGCAAGTCTAGACGGTGGAACCAAGGTAACCATAAAATTTAAATAGGGGATTGAAATCAGGATGTTTATGAATATTGTTTTACCAATCATAATTAGTTTTTTAATTACATTAATCTTTATGCCATCTCTAATTGGCTACTTCAGAAGAAAGCATGAAGGCCAAATGATCAGAGAAGAAGGACCAAAGTGGCATGAAAAGAAATCAGGAACACCTACAATGGGTGGTCTTCTTTTCATCATCGCAATCATTATTGCGTCACTAATTAGTGGTGGGGTTGCTCATATGATGAACCCAACACTATTAATCCTATTGTTCATATTAGTATTGTACGGATTATTAGGAATGTGGGACGATAGTATTAAGCTATTTAGACGTCAAAATGAAGGTCTAAAAGCATGGCAAAAACTAGCGGGTCAAATCGTAGGTGGATTAATCTTCACTTTTGTTTATGCACACCACTTCCCACTAGCATTAAAGATTCCATTTATGGGTGATTTACACCTTGGTTGGTTCTACGCAATTTTCATCATCTTCTACCTAACTGGTTTCTCAAACGCAGTTAACTTAACTGATGGGTTAGATGGTCTAGTTAGTGGATTATCAATCATTGCCTTCCTAGCTTATGCAGTTGTTGCATTAGTTCAACACCAAATGGATGTTGCAATTTTCTGTTTTGCAGTAGTTGGTGCCCTATGTGCATTTATGGTATTCAACCACAAGCCAGCTAAGATTTTCATGGGAGACATGGGATCATTAGCACTTGGTGGTTCATTAGCTGCCGTATCAATTCTGGTTCATCATGAACTTTCATTGATATGGATTGGTTTCATGTTTGTATTGGAAACATTGAGTGTAATGATTCAAGTTACATCATTCAAACTTACTGGTAAGAGAGTGTTCTTAATGTCACCAATCCATCACCATTTTGAAATGCTAGGTTGGTCAGAATGGAAGATTGATATTGTCTTTTGGTCTGCAGGTGCTATTTTGGCAATTACCGGAGTTTTATCAATTATTTTATAATAATATTTTTGGGAGCATGAATTATGAAAAATATTGACGATTATCAAAATAAAAACATACTAGTTTTAGGTGCAGGAATGAGTGGAATCAATGCATCTAAACTATTAAAACAATTAAACGCTAACGTTTGGTTAAATGACGCTAATCCTTTGAAATCGGACGCAAAAGAAGAGTTAGAAAAAATTGGCGTTGAGGTAATTGATGCTAAACAAAGTCCAAAGATTTTAGATGATTACAATTTTGATTTAATCGTCAAGAACCCTGGAATTTTTTACGATAATGAATTAATCAAAGAAGCAATTAAAAGAAATATTCCAATCACAGTTGAAGTTGAAATTGCCAGTCAAGTCAGTGAAGCACCAATCGTCGGTGTAACTGGTAGTAATGGTAAAACCACTGTTTCAACTATGATTAATGACATCCTAAACGAAGAAAGAACTAATGGACATTCATACGTTGCAGGAAACATTGGTGTTCCAGCAAGTACTGTTACCACTAAGGCAACTAAGGATGATGACATTGTCTTAGAACTATCTAGTTTCATGCTAGTTGGTATTAAGACATTACATCCACACATTGCCGTTTTAAATAACGTTTTCTCTAACCATCTTGACTACCATAAGACCAGAGAAAACTACGTTAACGCCAAAATGCGCATTACCGAAAATCAAGATGAAAACGACTACTTCGTTGTTAACTTTGATAATGAAGAATGGCGTGAATTGAGCAAACGTAGCAAAGCTAAGGTTGTTCCTTTCTCATACGATGCAGTAAGTACCGATGGTGCTTATGTAAAAGATGAACAAATCTTCTTTAAAGATGAATTCGTTATGAACGTCGATGAAATTAGAGTGCCTGGTCAACAAAACGTACAAAATGCTTTAGCAGCGATTGCTGTTGCCAAGATTATGGGCAAGAGTAACTCTGTAATCAAGAAGGCACTAAGTACATTTGGTGGTGTCAGACATCGTGTCCAATACGTATTAACTGCCGATGGTAGAAAGTTCTACAATGATTCCAAGGCTACAGATATTGAAGCAACTCAAGTGGCTTTAAGAAGTTTTAAAGATAATGTTGTTTTAATTGCCGGTGGATTAGATCGTGGTTATACTTTCGAAAAACTAGAAAAGGACTTTGCCGACCACGTTAAGGCAATCACTTTATTTGGTGAAACTAAGGACTTGTTAGCAGACACTGCTAAGAAGGCCGGTGTTAAAAACATCAAGATTGTAAACAACATGAAAGAAGCTGTGGATGAAGCATGGGCAATGAGTGAAGAAGGCGACATTGTTCTATTGTCTCCAGCTAACGCTAGTTGGGATCAATATGATACCTTTGAACAAAGAGGGGACGAATTCATCCAACTAGTAGAACAAAAAACAGGTAGAAAGGAAGAAAACTAATGAGACTAATGATTTCAGGTGGAGGAACTGGTGGCCACATCTATCCTGCACTAGCATTAATTGAAGAACTTCGCAGAGTTGATCCTGATGCTGAAGTTTTATACGTTGGATCAACTAGAGGCTTGGAAAAGGATATTGTTCCAAAGCACAACATTGCTTTTGAAGAATTAGAAATCCAAGGCTTCAAACGTTCTCTTTCTTTATACAACGTAAAAACCGTTAGTTTGTTTTTAAAGAGTCTACATAAATCAAAGAAGTTAATTAAAAAATTCAAGCCAGATATCGTGATTGGAACTGGTGGATACGTTTCTGGAGCTGTTGTTTATGCCGCTTCACAAATGAAGATTCCAACAATGATTCATGAACAAAATAGTGTGGTTGGTTTAACTAACCGTTTCCTAAGCAAACACGTTGACAAGATTGCCGTTGGATTCGAAGATGCCATCAGTCAATTCCCCAAGGAAAAGACCGTATACACTGGTAACCCACGTGCCCAACAAGTGGCAAACTTAAAATCTGATTTTACTTGGGACCAATATGGATTAAAAAATGATGTTCCAACACTTTTAATCTTTGGTGGTAGCCAAGGTGCGTTGAAGATTAATAAAGTTGTTTGCGAAAGTATTCGTCAATACAACGAAAAGAATTACCAAGTCGTGTTTGTTACTGGTAAGAAGCGTTATGATGACGTTATGGAACAACTAAAAGGACAAACAATTAACGATAATGTCGTAATTAAGGATTACATTGCTGATATGCCAAACGTTTTACCAAAGGTTGATGCAATCGTTGGTAGAGCAGGGGCTACTAGTTTAGCTGAAATTACTGCTCTTGGAATTCCATCAGTGTTAATTCCAAGTCCATACGTTACCGCTGATCATCAAACCAAGAATGCATTGAGTTTGGTGAAAAACGATGCCGCATTAATCATTACTGAAAATGATTTAAATGCGAAGACATTAATTGAAAATTCTGACTTTATCATGAACGATAAGGAAAAGAGAAATGAAATGGCTGAAAACTCTAGAAAAATGGGTTGTCGTGATGCCGCAAGTCGTCTGTTGGAAGTTGCAAAATCAATTTGCCGTTAATGGAGGAACTTTACTATGAAGTCTAAATTATTTTCCTCAAAAAAATCCTCGAATAGGGCTTCAAGAATATCCGATGATTTTGTTGAATTGCATAAGCAAAAGATAAAAAATAAAATGAAATCTTCCTCATATATCATCATTCCATTGGTAGTGTTGCTACTAATCTTGATTTATTTGGTTTCACCAATGAGTCGAATTAGCAGTATTAGCATTAATGGAAACGGATATATCTCTCAAGGAGATATTAAGAGAGAACTTCAGTTAGATGAAGGGGACAGTATTTTTAAAGTGATCGGTCATAAAAATAAAATTAACCAAAGGGTTATTAATAATGATCATCGCGTTAAATCGTTAGATTTTAAATTTACGGGATTTAATCATCTTTCTGTTTCAGTTTCACCATACAAAGAAATTGGTTATGAAACTCGTGGCAACAAGCAGTATCTAATATTAGAAAATGGAAAGGTTACTAATATTGCTGTAAAGAATCCTAATGATTCTAAGATGCCTTATATAGTGAAATTTAATAATCAGTCATTATTAAAATCAATGATTGAAAAGTATGTAAAGCTACCTAAGGACATCAGAGACAACATTCGTGTCATTTCATACTCACCAACTAAGGTGTACCCAGATGAATTACACGTTTATATGCGAGATGGTAATCGTGTTATTATCTTAATGCATGATTTTAATGATAAGATGGGTTTCTATCGCTCAATCGCCACTCAATTAAAAACAAAAAGTGTTATTAATTTAGAGGTTGGTGCCTACTCATTCCCAATCAATGATGAGAAAAAAAGTAGCAATACAACCTCTAAAGCATCTACTAAAACTAAGCTAAAAGAAACGCTAAATAAGGATGCAAAGAAAACAACAACTACAACTAAAAAAAGAAACTAATAATGGTTCTTTAGAGTTGTCTACTCTTGTGTTAAAATTAACTTATAACTAACTTAAATATAAACTAGAGTATCTAAGAATAATTATGCTTAATTGGAGGTTCCCTTAGATAATGAATTCAGAAATGTATGTTGGATTGGATATTGGAACTACGTCAATTAAGGTGATTGTTGCCGAAAAAGTAAAGGGCCAAATGAACGTTTTAGGTTTAGGAAACGAACGTTCAGAAGGTGTTAGCCGAGGCATCATCGTCGATATTGACAAGGCTTCTGAATCAATTAGAAGAGCTGTTAACCAGGCAGAAGAAAAAGCTGGTATTCAAATTCATGATGTGATTGTTGGTATTCCTGCCAACCAATTAAAGATTGAACCATGCAGCGGTATGGTTGCTATCTCAGATCAATCAAGAGAAATTTCAGATGAAGACGTTAAAAACGTTACTGTATCTGCAATGATTAAAAACCTACCACCAGAAAGAGAAATTATGGATACCTTAGCTGACGAATTCATCGTTGATGGATTTGACGGTATTAAGGACCCAAGAGGTATGGTTGGTGTAAGACTTGAAATGAAAGGTCGTATCATCACTGGACCAAAGACTATCATCCATAATATTAGAAAAGCTGTTCAAAGAGCTGGATTAAATCCATCTTCAATCATCAACATGCCACTAGCACAAGGCATGACCATTTTAGATGATGGAGAACAAGACTTTGGAACTGTTCTAATCGACTTAGGTGGTGGCCAAACAACTGCTTCTGTTGTTCATGATCATCAACTAAAATTCACTACTGTTGATAGTGAAGGTGGAGAATACATCACTAAAGACATTTCTGTTGTGCTTAACACTTCATTAGAAAGTGCCGAAAAAGTTAAACGCGATTACGGTTACGCTGATGAAATTGAAGCATCAGAAAGCAATGAATTTCCAATTGAAGTTGTTGGTCAAAGCCAACCAGTCAGAATTTCTGAAAAATACCTAGCGGAAATCATTCAAGCTAGAGTAGACCAAATCTTTACTAGAATGTACAAGAGTTTAAGCAGTATCTCTGCTTTAAACCTACCTGGAGGTATTGTTCTAACTGGTGGAGTTGCAGCATTGCCTGGAATCTCAGAATTAGCAGCCGATAGATTTGATACTAACGTTAGAGTCTACATTCCAGATCAAATGGGATTAAGACACCCTTCATTTTCACTTCCATTGTCACTAGTAACTTATCGTGCTAACATGAGTGAAATTCAAGTGTTAGTAAGATCATCACTAGAAGGCAAAACTGTAGTGAACAACACTCAATCCAATGATGATTTCATTGGCAACGATTATGGCGATGATGTAATCGATAACTCATCTGAATACATTCAACAAGATAATCAACCACAACAACCAAGTAAACCTAAAAAGTCTGGTTCAAAACTAGCTAAAAGTACTAAGGGAAGACTTAAACGCTTTTACCAAGACTTTTTCGAATAAAATAACAGAAGTACACGGAGGAAGTTAAAATGGAATTTTCATTAGATTCTACTGAAAACCAAGGCGCAAAAATTAAAGTTATTGGTGTAGGTGGCGGTGGTAGTAACGCCGTTAACCGTATGATTGCTGAAGATGTTAAAGGTGTTGAATTTATCGTTGCAAATACCGATGTTCAAGCATTAAACACATCAAAAGCTGAAACAAAAATCCAATTAGGACCTAAATTAACTAGAGGTTTAGGTGCAGGTTCTGATCCAGAAGTAGGAACTAAGGCCGCTGAAGAAAGTGAAGAAGCCATCTCAGAAGCACTTCAAGGTGCAGATATGGTATTCGTAACTGCCGGAATGGGTGGTGGTACTGGTAACGGTGCTGCTCCAATCGTGGCAAAGATTGCTAAGGACTCAGGTGCCTTAACTGTCGGTGTTGTTACAAGACCATTTACTTTTGAAGGACCAAGAAGATCCAAATATGCTGCTGAAGGTGTTTCAGCATTAAAGGAAAACGTTGATACTTTAATCGTAATTGCCAACAACCGTCTATTAGAAATGGTTGATAAGAAGACACCTATGATGGAAGCCTTCCAAGAAGCTGACAACGTATTAAGACAAGGTGTTCAAGGTATTTCAGACTTAATTACTAGTCCTGGATACGTTAACTTGGACTTTGCTGATGTTAAGACTGTTATGCAAAACACTGGTTCAGCACTTATGGGTGTTGGTACTGCTACAGGTGAAAACAGAACTGCAGAAGCAACCAAGAAGGCTATTTCTTCACCATTGCTAGAAGTTTCAATCGATGGTGCAAAACAAGTATTATTAAACATCACTGGTGGCCCAGACATGTCACTATTTGAAGCCCAAGATGCTTCTGACATTGTTGCTCAAGCTGCAACTAGCGATGTAAACATTATCTTTGGTACTTCAATTGATGAAGACCTAGGCGACGAAATCAAGGTTACTGTTATTGCTACAGGAATCGAAACTAGTCCAGAAGAACTACTAAATGGCCAAGCACGTCCATCAAGAGTTTCAGAAACTCCTGGTAAGGTAGTTAGCCCAAGACATCACAAGGAAGACCAAGGTAACGTTAGAACTAACGACGAAAACACAGATAGCGACAAGCCATCTGACACACGTTTTGAAAACGTACAAAAGAAAGAATTTGATCCATTTGATGCTAACAACTCAAGTGACAATCAAAAGGAAGATAAATCAAGCGATGACGATTTACCTCCATTCTTCAAATTCCGTCGTAAGAACTAATCACTTTTTCTAGATTTCTTTGAAGGGAATGAATTGAAATGACAGCTAAGTTTAGTTTTAGTAAATTCTTCGGAACTGATTACGATCAAGACGAAGACTTTTACGAAGAAGATAACTCCCAAGTGGAGAACAATGATAAGGTAGTTTCAATTAGCAAAAACTCAAGTCAAAGTCGTAATAGCAAAATTTCCGTCTTTGAACCTAAGATTTATGCTGATGTAAAAACAATTGCGCAAAAATTAATTGATAACAATGCTGTAATCATTAATTTTGATGCTGCTAGCGATGAAGCAACTAGAAGAATTATTGATTTCTTAAACGGAGTTGTTTTCACTATTGATGGAAATATTGAGAGAATTTCTGAATTAGTCTTTCTTTTCACTCCACACAACTACTATGTAGACGGAGAAATCAGAAAAGAAATGAATGAACGTTTAAGATAAAATGGATAAAAATATTGAACAGCATTTTAGAAAAGAAGAAGTTCCGTTCATCGATTCTTGTGCAGATTTAATTGATGAGTCAATTAATCAATATCGTCCAATCCTAACTAAGTTTTTAAACCCTAGACAGGTTTATATTTTAACGACTTTAGTTAATCGCCATAGCGATTTATCAGTCGCCTTTTTCGGGGGATATCCAAATTCGGAAATGAAACGTGGCTTGATATATCCTGAATACTTCGAACCATCTGAAGATGATTATCAAGTTAAGTTATTTGAAATTAGATATCCGCTAAAGTTCTCAAAATTACGCCACAGTAAGATATTGGGAACTTTATTAGGTTCAGGTGTTGAGAGATCAACAATTGGCGATATTTTAACTGACGGAACAAGATGGCAATTCCTATGCACAAGAGAAATTGCTGACTTCTTGAAAATGCAAATTAGCTCAATTGGTAAAACAAAAGTTTCACTGATTGAAACAGAATTTTCTGACGTCATTACGCCGGAAAATGAATGGAGAGATGAGTCAACGACTCTATCATCATTTAGAATGGATAACTTAATTTCGGAAGGATTTAACATATCCAGAAATGATGCCAAAGAGTTAGTTAGTCATCAAAAGGTTCACCTTAACTGGGCGGTAAACAGTCGACCGGATTACGAAATTACAACACACGATGTTGTATCGGTTAGAAGATTCGGCCGCATTCGTTTAAAGCGTCAGGAAGGCCAAACCAAAAAAGGTAAATATAGAGCCATTATTTCTGTATTAAAAAAATAGGTTGGAGGAGAGATACAATGGTACTTAGCCCACAAGATATTCATAATAAAGAGTTTTCTGTAAAAATGAGAGGTTACAATATTGACGAGGTAAACGAATTCTTAGATCGTATTATCAAGGATTACCAATTAACTTTATCCGAAAATATCGATATGAAGAACCGTTTGAAACAAACTGAAGATGAACTAAAATACTTTAATGGTATGAAGGATTCATTGAATCAATCAATTATCATTGCACAAAATGCTGCTGATAAGGTTAAAGTTGAAGCTCAAAACGAAGCCAACAACGTAACTGAACAATCAAGAAAACAAGCTGATGAAATTTTGAATGATGCTAGCGTTAAGGCTAAAGACATCGTTGAAAATATCTCAAACCAATCTAAAGCACTACTTATTGCAAATGATGATTTAAGAAAGACTACTGAATCATTCAGAGAAAAGATTAGAACTTTACTTGAAAGCCAAATGCAATTTGTTAACAGTCCAGAATGGGATCAAATGATTTCCGGAATTGACGGTAACTTCGACAAGGTTAACGAACAAATTAATAACCTTGACAATTTTAAGGAAACAGTTGTACAATCTGAAGGTAAAGAAATGCCAGCAGATGCAACTATTAAGATTTATCCTGATGGCTCATTCAAAGCAATTGAATAACTTGAGATAGAGAATAGAAAGCTTAGAATTCGACACAATCTAGCGAGCTGACAAATGGTGGAAGGTCAGTTGTAAATCATTCTATGCAGATCACCTCTGGCTAATCTCTTTTAATGTAGTAAATAAAGATGGGATATTATTTTTAATATCCTAATTTGGGTGGTACCGCGGAAGACTTCGTCCCTTGTGATGAAGTCTTCTTTTTTTATAATTTGAAAAGGGAGTGTGTGTTATGCGTGTAAAAGATACTTTGAACCTAGGTAAGACCAAGTTTAAGATGCGTGGAAACTTACCTGTTAAAGAAGTTGAAAGACAAAAAGTATGGGAAGACAATCACGTCTACCAAATGAGACAAAAACTAAACGAAGGAAAACCATCATTCGTACTTCATGATGGACCTCCATATGCTAATGGTGACATTCATATGGGACACGCTTTAAACAAGATTTCAAAGGACTTTATCGTAAGATACAAGTCAATGAACGGATTTAGAGCACCTTACGTTCCAGGTTGGGATACTCACGGTTTACCAATCGAACAAAAGCTTACTCAAGCTGGATATGACAGAAAGAAAATGGATACTAACGAATTCAGAAAACTTTGTCATGAATATGCTTTGAAGCAAGTTGATCGTCAAAGAGAAGGTTTCAAACGTCTAGGAGTTACTGGTGAATGGGACAACCCATACCTAACTCTAAAGCCTGAATTTGAAGCCGCTGAAATTCGTGTATTCGGTAAGATGGCTGAAAAGGGTCTAATCTACCGTGGTAAGAAACCAGTTATCTGGTCATGGTCTTCAGAATCAGCTCTAGCTGAAGCCGAAGTTGAATACCACGATATCGAATCACCTTCAGCTTTCTACGCTGAAAAGGTTGTCGATGGTAAAGGTGTTTTAGACGAAGATAACACATACATGGTTGTATGGACTACTACTCCATGGACCATTCCTGCTTCAATGGGTATCACAATTGATGCCGGTTTCGACTACGCAGTTGTTAAACCAGCTAACGATGATCGTAAGTTTGTTTTAGCTGCAGAATTAGTTGAAAAAGATGCCGAATTATTCGGTTGGGAAGACTACGAAATCGTAAAGACGGTAAGAGGTCAAGAACTAGAAGGTGTATTAGCTCAACATCCATTTATGGACAGACAACTATTAACCATGCTAGGTGATTTCGTTACTATCGATACTGGTACTGGTTTAGTTCATACTGCTCCTGGTTTTGGGGAAGATGACTACTACGTTGGTAAATCATACGGCTTAGACATCTTTGTTGATGTTGACGCACAAGGTTACCTAACTAAGGAAGCTGGTCCAGATTTCGAAGGTGTCTTCTACGATGATGCAAACGAAATTTCATTAAACAAGTTAAAAGAAAAGAACTTATTATTGAAGTACCAACCAATCACTCATAGTTACCCATTTGACTGGAGAACTAAGAAGCCGGTCATTTACCGTGCTACTGATCAATGGTTTGCTTCTGTTGATAAGATTAGAGATGACATTCTAAATGCCATCGAAGACGTTCAATTCAAACCTGAATGGGGTAAGAAACGTCTATACAACATGATTAAAGATCGTGGTGACTGGGTAATCTCAAGACAACGTGTTTGGGGTGTTCCACTACCAATCTTCTACGGTGAAGATGGTACTCCTATCATCACTAAAGAAACTACTGACCACGTTGCAGACTTATTTGCAAAACATGGTTCAGACATTTGGTTCGAAAAAGAAGCTAAGGACCTATTACCAGAAGGATTCACTAGTGAACATTCACCAAATGGTAAGTTTACTAAGGAAAACGACATCATGGATGTATGGTTTGACTCAGGTTCATCACACCAAGGTGTTTGTGCCGAACGTGATTACCTAACATACCCTGCAGACCTATACCTAGAAGGTTCTGACCAATACCGTGGATGGTTCAACTCAAGTTTAATTACTAGTGTTGCATTTAGCGGTAAGGCTCCATACAAGCAATTATTATCACAAGGATTCACTCTTGATGGTGAAGGTCACAAGATGAGTAAATCACTTGGTAACACAATTGCTCCTGATGAAGTTATTAAGAAGATGGGTGCAGAAATCGTTCGTCTATGGGTAACTTCTGTAGATACTTCTGCCGATGTTCGTGTATCAATGGAAAACTTTGTTAAGATTTCTGACTCATACAAGAAGATTAGAAATACCATGAGATACATGCTTGCCAACACTTCTGACTTTGATCCTAAGGAAAACAGTGTTGATTTTGCAGACATGAAGTCAGCTGACCAATACATGATGGTTAAGTTAAACAACTTCGTAAAAGACATTAAGGCAGACTACGACAACTTTGACTTCTTAAGTCTAAACCGTCGTCTACTTTCATTCATCAATGCTGATCTTTCAGCTTTCTACCTAGACTTCGCTAAGGATATCCTATACATCTATGCTGAAGATAGTGCGGAAAGAAGATCAATGCAAACAGTTCTATACAATGCAGCTGTTGCAATTACTAAATTAATTACACCAATTCTTCCTCACACTGCTGAAGAAATCTGGCCATTCCTATCTGAAAAAGAAGAATTCGTTCAACTATCAGAAATGCCAGAACCAATGGACTTACCTGGTGCAGATGAACTTTCATCAAACTGGCACAAGTTCATGGAAGTCAGAGATGACGTATTAAAGGCATTGGAAGAAGCTAGAAATAACAAGCTAATTGGTAAGGCTTCAGAAGCTAAACTATCATTATTTGTAAATGATGAAGTAAAATCATTACTAGATAACCTACACACAAATGTTGGTCAAATCTTGATGGTTTCACAACTAGAAGTTAAAGATTTAGCTGATGCTCCAAGTGATGCACAAAGCTTTAACGACGGTGTTTCAATCGTGGTTGAACATGCTGAAGGTGACACTTGTGAACGTTGTCGTCTAATCTCTACAGATGTTGGTTCTGATGCAGATTATCCACAATTCTGTGCACGTTGTGCTAAGATTGTTCGTGATAACTTCCCAGAAACATCTACTGAAGGATTCGAAGAATAATCGATAAAAAACTGGGATTATCCCAGTTTTTTATTTTTAAGGAGAAATAATATGATTAAAGGTAAAGTAAATAATTTTAACCCGGATCACGATTTTGGGTTTCTAAAGGGCGAAGACAAGAACAAGGTCTTCTTCCATGGCTCAGCGGTCGAAAACAAGACTAGAAATGAAATTGAAATTGGTCAACAAGTGGAATACCAAATTGCACAAGGCATGAAGGGACCACAAGCTGTCAAAATTCGTGTAATTGATTAGTCAGTCCATTGAAAAAATAATTAAATATATATAGAATGAATATATAACTAAAAAAGGGCTGATATTATGGATTTAGAGGAAAAGGTACTAGGTGTTGAGCCTAAGTACGATGGCGCAATTATCAACGTTGAAAAACAAACAGTTGAATTGCCAAATGGTGAAACATCAACTAGAGATGTTGTTCATCATTCCAATGCCGTTGGTATTTTAGTCTTAACTAAGAACAACAAGATGTTATTAGAAACCCAATGGAGAGCTCCTGTTGCTAAAGAAACAATCGAGATTCCTGCCGGTAAAGTTGATAGTAGAGACCATGGCACTGCCTTGGACACTGTAGTTCGTGAGTTGAACGAAGAAACTAGATACAAGGCTAACAACATCAAACGAATCACCGGATTTTATTCAAGTGTTGGATTTTGTGACGAATATATGGATCTATACTTGGCAACTGATCTAGAACCAGTTGAAGATGAATTACCAAGAGATCAAGGTGAATACTTGAGAATTAAGGAATACTCACTTGATGAAGCCATGGCAATGATTGAAAGTGGCGAAATCGAGGATGCTAAGACAATTACTGCTATTTATTATTGGAAGTTACATGACAAGATTGGTCTTTAATTAATAAAGGAGAAAGTCCAATATGATAACTAGAAAAGAGTATCAAAATAGTCAAAAAAGAAATTCTATTGACGATGATTTTATAAAAAGAGACGAACCAGTTGAGCAACCTTCATTGAAGAGAATTAGACCCGAAGAAAAAAAGGGTAAGGCTCATGCAATGACAACCGAACAAAAGACAAAACGTTTAGGTAGAAGACTTAACTGGGCTATTGCATTTTTAATACTTGCAATCATTGTCGTTTACTTAATACTAATCTACGTTAATCCTTAAGGAGATATTTATGAAATTTGGAATTATATGTGCAATGGACGAAGAAATCAAATCATTGCTAGATAACTTAGACGACACTAAGAAAGTGGACATCAAAGAAATGACTTTCTACGAAGGTAACATTTCTGGACAAGAAGTTGTTCTTGTTCGTTCAGGAATTGGTAAAGTTGAAGCAGGTTTAACAACGGCTCAATTAATTACTAGCTTTGATGTTGATATCGTTATCAACTCAGGTTCAGCTGGTGGAATTGGCCAAGGCCTAGCTGTCGGTGATGTTGTTGTTTCAACTGAAACTGCATACCACGATGTTGATGCTAGAGCTGCTGGATACGAATACGGCCAATTACCAGGTCAACCAGCAAGATTCAAAGCTTCAGAAAAATGGGTAAAAGAAATTACTGAAGCTTCTAAGGAAGTTGGTTTAAACGTTCAAAAGGGATTAATCGTTACAGGTGATCAATTCGTTGCCGACCAAGCAGTGATTGATAACATTTTAAAGAACTTCCCAGACGCACTTTCATGTGAAATGGAAGGTGCAGCTGTGGGACAAGTTGCTAACCAATTTGATATCCCATACGTTGTAGTTAGAGCAATGTCAGACAACGCCAACGGTGACGCTGATCGTAGCTTTGACGAATTCATCATTGATGCAGGTAAGAAATCTGCTCAAATGTTATTAGACTTATTCGCAAATCAAAAATAGAAGGGGGTTTAGGTATACTTGACTGAAATCTACTTAGATAATGCCGCTACCACTCCAATGGATAAAAACGTTTTGGATGACATGTACGATAAGATGCAAAACGTTTACGGTAACGCTTCTACCTTGTACAGCATCGGTAGAAAGGCTCATACCGTATTGGAAGATAGTAGAGACATTATCGCCAACAGTATTAATGCGAAGCCAGACGAAATTATTTTTACAAGTGGTGGTAGTGAAAGTGATAATACCGCGATTCTTCAAACTGCTGAAGCAAGAAAGAATTTAGGAAACCATATTATTACAACTGCCATTGAACACGAAGCAGTGTTAAAGCCACTTGCTTATCTTGAAGAACAAGGTTTTAGAGTAACTTACCTACCAGTTGATGAAACTGGGGTAATTAGTTTAGACGACTTCAAGGATGCATTAGACGATGATACCATCTTGGTAACCATCATGACTGCTAACAATGAGGTTGGTTCTCACATGCCAATTCACGAAATTGGTGAAATCTTAAAGTACCACCAGGCATGGTTCCATACCGATGCCGTTCAAGCTTATGGATTGTTAGATATTGATGTAAATGATGATTACATTGATTTACTATCAACATCTGCTCATAAGATTAATGGTCCTAAGATGACTGGTTTCTTATACAGACGAACTGGGGTAGATTTTCCAAGTTTTGTAAAAGGTGGAGACCAAGAAAAGAAGCGTCGTGCCGGAACAGAAAACATTCCTGCAATCTCCGGATTTGCGACCGCGGTTTCTCAAATTACACCTGAATTAAAGCACGAACTACACGATCGTTATTATGGATTCAAACATCAAATCATTGATGCTTTAAATGATAATAATATTGATTTCGTTGTTAACGGAACTGTCGAAGACAACCCGGTCCAACATGTATTTAACATTTGGATTAAGGGCATTGCTTCAGACATCATTTTGGCTAATTTGGACTTGGAAGGAATTGCGATTTCAGCTGGTTCAGCATGTACCGCTGGAAACATTGAACCATCACACGTTTTGATGGCAATGTTTGGTAATGATACCAATCGTTCATCTCAATCAATTCGAATTAGTTTCGGTAAATTCACAACAAATTCAGAAATCGATGCCTTTACCACTGCATTAGTAAAGGTAATTAAGAGAATAAAGAAGGTTGACTAATATGGCTTTTGAAACAGTAAATCAATTACAAGGTGATTCTAAAACATACGCAGTTAGTCCTGAAATCAAAAAATTCACACTATCTGACATGGGTTTTGTAAAGACTAATGCTGGTAATTTTCAATTTGAAAGAACATTAGATCCTGAAGATCCTTACAATGGTATCAAGTTAAAGATTGTTTTTAAGAGTGATTTAAAAACATTCAAGATGAGCACCATTACTGCAAATGGTTTAAATAAGGTTAATATTTTTACCAACAAAAATGCTGATGCATTAGTTGAACAATTCAATTTCTTTATGGATAACTTTGTGGAAAGAAAAGTTTTCGTGAGAAAATAATTAAAAAGAGGGCTTAATAGCCCTCTTTTTTGCATCTTCATTGCAATTGGTGCATTAAATGGGTTATTATATTTTTTATGGAATATACGACCTTCAAATCGTAGATTCTAAGAATCTAAAAGAAATGATGGTGATTTTAAATGGCAGACAATAGTAATACCCGTGTTGTTGTCGGAATGTCAGGTGGAGTGGATTCATCCGTTACCGCCTACCTTTTGAAGCAACAAGGATATGACGTTGTAGGTGTATTTATGAAGAACTGGGACGACACTGACGAAAACGGTGTTTGTACCGCAACAGAAGACTACAAGGACGTAGCCAAAGTTGCCTCAGAAATCGGAATACCTTACTACTCTGTTAATTTTGAAAAAGAATATTGGGATCGCGTTTTCACTTATTTCTTGAATGAATACAAAAAAGGTAGAACTCCAGATCCCGATGTTATTTGTAACAAGGAAATTAAGTTCAGAGCGTTTTTAGACTACGCCTTAGATTTAGGTGCAGACTACATCGCTACTGGTCACTATGCTCGTTTGCAACGTGATGCAGATGGTCACAACCACTTGCTTCGCGGAAGCGACGACAACAAGGACCAAACTTATTTCTTAAGTCAATTATCCGCAGAACAATTAGACCGCGTTATGTTCCCACTAGGTGACATGCCAAAGCCTAAGGTTCGTGAAATTGCAAAAGAAGCTGGTCTAGCCACTGCTGAAAAGAAGGATTCAATGGGAATCTGTTTCATCGGTGAAAAGAACTTCAAGTCATTCTTAAGTAACTACTTACCAGCAACTCCTGGTAAAATGATGACTTTTGATGGTGAAGAAAAGGGTAACCATGATGGCCTAATGTATTACACAATTGGTCAACGTAAGGGATTAGGAATCGGTGGAGACGGTAAAGATAACCGCCCATGGTTCGTAGTTGGAAAAGACCTTTCAAAGAACATCTTGTATGTTGGTAAGGGCTATGAAAACAAGCACCTATACGCAGATTACCTAGAAGCTTCAGATATTTTCTGGATTAATGACATTGCTGATCGTGGCAACGACTTCCGTTGTACAGCTCAATTCAGATATCGTCAAAAAGACGTTGGCGTAACTGTTCATCTAAACGATGATGGTAAGTCACTACGTGTTGATTTTGATGATCCTGCAAGAGCCGTTACACCAGGACAAGCCGTTGTATTCTACGATGGTGATGAATGTCTAGGTTCAGCAATTATCGATGCAGCATACCAAGACGATAAAGAATTACAATACATTTAAAACCAAAAGATGCTTATTCATTAAGCATCTTTTTTTATATAAACTTTGAATTTATCCGCATAAATTGAGATAATATATATAAATCAAAATGAACGAGGGATAAAAGTGAAACTTTACTTTGTAAGACATGGAAAAACTGAATGGAATCTAGAAAGCAGATACCAAGGCGCTGGAGGAGACTCCGAATTGTTGCCGGAAAGCTATAAACAAATGGATCAATTAGGTGAGTACCTAAAAGATGTTAAGTTTAGTCATGCTTATTCCAGTCCAATTAAGCGTGCTCGTATTACCGCTTACCGTGTTATTCAACATTTCCATCGAAAACCTCAATTGAGCCTATGGAACAGATTCGAAGAGTTTCATTTAGGTAAGATGGAAGGCCAAAAGTTTGACGATGTTAAAAAACAATTTCCAGAAAGTTTTGACAATTTCAGAAATCATCCAGAAAAATACGATGCCGACGAAATTGGTGGAGAGAGTTTTAATGACGTAATTAGCAGAATGCAGTATGCTATAAAACGTGTTGTAAATGAAAACGATGATGAAGATAACGTGATTATTTTCAGCCACGGTGCTGCCTTAAACGCACTAATCAATTCACTTTTGGGTGTTGAGATTAAGGATTTAAGAAAACGCGGTGGCCTAGCAAACACTAGTACAACTATTCTAGAAACAACTGATGGCGGAAAGTCATTTGAACTAGTAAGTTGGAACAATACTGAATATCTTACAAAGAAAGCTGATAAAACTGACGTAATTTAATATGTAGGTGATTAAAATGGATCAAAAGTCTGAAGAAATTAAAGAAAAGCAACAAGCTGTTGAAAAGAAACGCGAAGAACAACAAAAAAAGGCCGATGAAACTCTTCATAAATTAGTTGAAGATATTGATAATCATCCAGATGATTACCGTACCTACTACGACTTAGGAAGCTTTTTAGTTCAATTACATAACTACACCCAAGCCGAAGAACTAATGATGAAAGCCTTAGGTCTATTCGCTGACAGAAGTAAGAAAGCCAAAGAAACCTTGGTATATGGACTAGGAAATGTCTACTATGCAGCCGGTGAATACGACAAGGCGATTGAACAATTCAATAACCTATCCGATGGTGACATGAAGACCGATGCCTACATCATGTTGGCACAAAGTTACATGGCCAAAGAAGATTACAAAAAGGCGGTCGTATTTGCTTTAACCGCACAAGGTTTTAGAAGACAAGACCCAGAAATAAACTACCTACTAGCAAGTAGTTTATTAGCTTTAGGAAACTTCAGTGAAGCAGCAGAATTCTATGACAAGGTCCTACAAGCTAAACCAAAAGATGGCAAGGCTAACTTTGATCGTGGAATCGTCGCAATGGTATTGGAAGAAGACTTTAACCAATACTTTGAAACCGCTAAACGAGAAGATCCTAATTACTTTGAAAAGGGACAAAAGCGTCTAGCAGATATTGAAAAGTTTATTCAAGTAAAAAATAAGGGGAGATAAGCCGTGGCAGAATCAATGAATTTGTTCTCAGTAGACGACAATGACGAACATATTGAAGACAATCAAGAGCTATTTATAAAAGGTAAAGTTGCGGCTACTTTCTTTGAAAGTCCCGATAGCTTCTTTAAGGTGCTATTGGTAAAAATTTTCGAAACAAATATTTCAGATTGGCATGAAGATGAAATTGTAATTACTGGTAATTTTGCGGATATTGCTGAAGAAAGCGAATATCAATTTTATGGTGAATTAGTCGATCACCCAAAGTACGGAAAGCAATTCAAATCAGATAACTATCAAAGTACGGTCCCAACGTCTAAAGAGGGACTAGTCGAATACTTATCCGGTGACAATTTTCCGGGAGTTGGTAAGCAAACCGCTAAACGAATGGTGGATGCTTTAGGCACCAATCTAATTTCAGACGTGTTGGAAAACAACTCATTGTTGGATCGAGCCGGATTATCCGATAAACAAAAATCAACTGTGTTAGAAACATTGAACAAGAACAATGGGATGGAACAGGTGATTATTGGATTAAACAGTTATGGATTTGGGAGCAGTCTATCTTCTGCAATCTATAACAAGTACAAGGGGGATACCCTAAAGGTAATCCAAGAAAACCCATACAAGTTGGTTGAAGATATCGACGGAGTTGGTTTTAAAAAGGCTGACGATATTGCCAAACAAATGGGGATGTCTGCAAACAATCCTGGAAGAATTCGTGCGGGGCTAATTTCAGCCCTTAAGACGCTTTCTTTACGTAATGGGGATACTTACACTCAAACCGGTCCAATCCTCGAAGAAACGCTAAAATTATTGAATAACGGTAATGCTGAACCAGTTAGTGGCGAAGACTTATCCGCGCAATTTTTAGAGCTAGCCAAGAACCAAAAGATTGTTGGTGAAGAGGACCGTGTTTATTTAAAGGAATTATATGATGATGAATGGCGCATTGCCGA
Organism: Apilactobacillus sp. EABW-1NA; assembly: GCF_030398685.1. NCBI lineage: Bacteria > Bacillati > Bacillota > Bacilli > Lactobacillales > Lactobacillaceae > Apilactobacillus > Apilactobacillus sp. EABW-1NA. The sequence continues at coordinate 5,421 of NZ_JAPDKO010000013.1, read as the reverse complement.
ACACATCAGTCGAATTATCAAGAACCCAGTTGTTAAGAAATTTGATGACAAGACAATTGATAAGAAGATTCGTTTAATCGAAAAGAAACTAAATATTAGCTATGACGAATCACAAACCAATGCGTTAAAACAAGCCATCAAGTCACAAATGTTCCTACTAACCGGTGGTCCAGGAACCGGGAAGACCACCATCATCAAGGGAATCATTTACTTGTACGCTTATTTAAACGACCTATCTTTGGATATTAACAAGTACAAGGAACGTGAATTTCCAATTCTTTTAGCAGCACCAACCGGGCGAGCTGCCAAGAGAATGCAGGAAACTACAGGAATTCCTGCCAGTACCATTCACCGTTTACTTGGATTAAACGGATATGAAGATAGTGATGAAGGGACTCAAGACATTGAGGGTGGCTTGTTAATCGTTGATGAAATGTCAATGGTTGATACATTCCTATTCAGAGCGTTGGTACGTGCTATTCCAAACCAAATGAAGGTTGTGTTTGTTGGTGATAAGGATCAATTACCATCAGTTGGACCTGGTCAGGTCTTCACTGATTTATTGAATTCGAAACGAATTGATAGCATGCAATTGACAACTATTTATCGTCAAGATAGCAACTCAACCATCATTCCGTTAGCTCACAGTATTCAACAAGGAAAACTACCTGATGACTTTAACGATAAACAATCAGACCGTAGTTTTATTCCATGTAACGCTAACCAAATGAGTTCCGTAATCGAACAAATTGTCAAACGCGCTAAGCAAAAGGGCTTCAGTGCAACTGATATTCAAGTATTATCACCAATGTATCGTGGTAATGCTGGGGTTAATCATTTAAACGAAGTCATCCAACAAATTATGAATCCTAACAATACCGATAACCAGGTAGAATATCGCGGCATTCATTACCGTCTCGGCGACAAGATTTTACAATTGGTAAATAGTCCCGAGGATAATGTTTTCAACGGTGATATTGGTCAAATTATCGATATTGAAAAAGGTAGTAAGCAAAGCTTAGATAAGATAACCGTTGCCTTCGATCAAAGCGAGGTAACTTATCAACGTAAAGATTGGATTCAAATCACTTTGGCTTACTGTACAACCATTCATAAGGCCCAAGGTAGTGAATTCAAGATGGTCATCTTGCCAATTGTTCCGCAATTTACCAAGATGTTGAAAAAGAACTTGTTGTACACAGCGATTACTCGTGCCAGTGATACTTTGATTATGATTGGGGATTATAACTCATTCCTATCATGTGCACAAAGTGAATCTGACAACAGAAATACTAGTTTGATGCAAAGAATCCAATCATTATTGGATGGAGAAGTTAAACCAGTTACAACATCTGTTAACGACCAAAGTAATATCGTTAAAGAAGTTGCTGAAGAAAAGAAGGCACAAGCACCTGTTGATAATAAACCGGTTGAAGAATCAAAATCTGCTTCAGTTTCAGATACTACACAAAATGATGTTGCAACTGAAGAGGATGAGGAATCGCCTTTTGAGGAAGCAACCTTCGATGATAAACCTAAATCATATCGCTTAACTAAGGACATGATTTTATTGAATCAGGTTGATCCGATGATTGGGATGCACGGAATCAAACCATAATTGTTATATCAATTTGCAGTTTTTGTGGTAAAATTTAAGCATTAAAAGAACTCGAGAGGAGCACTTTCATGGTGGAGTCAATGGATAATAAAAATATGAAAATCTTTTCCTTAAGTTCTAACAGACCGTTAGCAGAAAAGATTGCCCAAACTTGTGGACTTAAGCTTGGTGAAGCAACAATTAATCGTTTTAGTGATGGCGAAATTCAAATTAAAATTGATGAAAGTATCCGTGGGGATGCCGTATACATCATTCAATCACTAAGTGAACCAATTAACGATAATATCATGGAACTATTCATCATGATTGATGCTGTTAGAAGGACTAGTGCAAAATCTATTAATGTGATTATTCCATATTATGGTTATGCTAGACACTCTGCTAAGAAGCGTGAAAGAAAGGCAATCATTGCCAAATTAATCGCACGTGTATTAGAAAGAGCGGGAATTGACCGTGTGTTAACCCTTGATTTACACGCTGCTCAAATCCAAGGTTTCTTCAACAAACCAGTTGATAACCTAAAGGCTGATAAGCTAATGGCTAAGCACATGTTAGAAAACTACGATTTAGATAACGCCGTTGTCGTTTCACCTGATCATGGTGGAGTAGGAAGAGCCAGAGGTTTTGCAGGATTAATTGATGCACCAATTGCAATTATTGATAACAGAGATCCTGAAAACGATGCGCACATTCCAACATTCATCATTGGCGATGTTAAGGACAAGGTGGCTATTGTGGCTGATGACATGATTGACACTGCTTCACGTGCTGTAAAGGCAGCAAATGTTTTAGCTAAGAACGGTGCTTCGGCAGTATACCTTGTTACTACACACGGTATCTTTGCTGGGGATGCTATTAAACGCATCGAAGAATCACCAATCAAAAAGGTGATTGTATCCGATTCAGTTTACATTAGCGACGAAAAGAAAATTGATAAATTGGACATTGTGTCTGTAGCAGATTTAATGGGTAAGGCAATCTTGCGTATTCATAACAACAAATCTGTTGGTAAATTATTTAGATAAGAAGTTCACCCATGATTGGGTGGGCTTTTTTGTTTGCTTGTTTTCTTGCTTTGAGGGCCAATAAAATTTAGAATATAGATGTAGTATTATGAAAATTGAGGTGTTTAAAATGTATAAAGCTTCAGATGAACGATACGATAATATGAAAATCAGAAGAGCTGGAAACTCCGGTCTACAATTACCCGCATTATCATTTGGAATGTGGCATAGCTTCGGTGACGACGCCAACTTTAAAGACAGTCGCGAAGTAATGCTAAATGCTTTTGATAAAGGAATCTTTAGTTATGATTTAGCAAATAACTATGGTCCTGGTTCAGGAGCAGCTGAAAGAATGTTTGGTCAAGTCTACAAGAATGACTTGAAGCCCTACCGTGATGAACTAGTGATTACTACTAAGGCTGGTTACCACATGTGGCCTGGACCATACGGTTCATTCTCAGCTAGAAAGACTTTGATTGCCGCATTGGACAGATCACTAGAAAGAATGGGTCTAGACTACGTAGATATCTACTACAGCCATCGTTTTGACCCAAACACTAGTCTAGAAGAAACCGCCGAAGCATTGGACAGCACTGTTAGATCTGGTAAAGCATTATATGTTGGTATCTCTAACTACAATGGTGAACAAACCCGTGAAATCATTAAGTACTTCAAGGAACTACACACACCATTTGTTGTTAACCAAGCATCATACAATATGTTAAACCGTTCTGCTGAAACAGACGGTACTATCGATGCATTAAAAGAAAATAACGACGGTTTAGTTGCTTACGGTCCATTAGCTGAAGGAATCCTAACTGATAAGTATCTAAACGGATTACCTGATGACTTGAAACTTCACTTTACTAACAGTTTCATGATGGAAAATAAGGATGAAGTTGTAAAACGTCTAAACCAATTAAATGAATTGGCTAAGAACAGAGACCAAACACTAGCTCAAATGAGTTTAGCTTGGTTATTACATGACCCAGTGGTAACAAGTGTTGTTACTGGTGCATCTGATCCTAAGCATTTAGATTCAAACCTAAAGGCTTTAGATAACCTAGACTTCACCGAAGATGAATTAACACGTATCAACGAAATTTTGAAAAAATAATTTTTAAAAAAGGAGCAGTCTTTTATGACTGCTCCTTTTTTTATATGACAAACATGGTTTAAATGCGTTATAATAGTAAATTGTTTTCAATCGTTTAAAAAAGGAGAGATAGAATGAATGATTCCGCTAAAAAGCTGAATTTAACGGAACTAATTGGTTTAGTTATTGGTTCAATCATTGGTGGAGGAATCTTCAACCTTATGCACGACATGGCATCACAAGCTGGTGTTGGGTCAGTGATAGTTGGTTGGGTTATCACAGCCATTGGGATGCTTTGTCTAGCATTCACATTTCAAAATTTAACTAACAAACGACCAGATTTACAAGCTGGAATTTACAGTTTCGCTGATGCTGGATTTGGTCACTATATCGGGTTTAACTCCGCATGGGGATACTGGTTATCAGTTTGGTTAGGAAACATTAGTTATGCGACTCTATTGATGAGTTCACTAACTTACTTTTTCCCAATCTTTGATAACGGTCATAACTTGGTATCATTTATTGCTGCTACCATTATTCTATGGGGTGGCCACTTCCTTGTGTTAAGGGGAATTCATTCAGCATCATTTATTAACACAATTATTACTATTATCAAGTTGATTCCAATCTTCTTGTTTATCGTTATTATGATTACTGCATTTAAACTAAACGTATTTACTAGCGACTTCTGGCTAATGCATGGTAAACCATTTAACTTCTCAGATGTGTTGGGACAAGTTAAGAGTACAATGCTAGTTACAGTTTTCGTATTCTCAGGTATCGAAGGAGCAGTAATCTTCTCAGGATACGCTAAGAAGCGAAAAGATATTGGTAGAGCAACCGTTCTTGGAATTATTGCCGTAACCATGATTTACATGTTGGTAACACTACTTTCATTTGGTGTTATGCACCAAGCTCAATTATCACAATTAGGTCAACCAGCCATGGCCGATTTATTACAACACGTTATGGGTAAGTGGGGTGCTATCATCGTAAACATTGGTTTAATCATCGCCGTATTGGGTGCATGGTTATCATGGACAATGTTTGCTGCGGAAGTGCCTTATGAAGCTGCAAAAGTTGGGTCATTTCCAAAATTCTTTGCTAAGGAAAACAAGAATGGAACTCCCGTTAATTCACTAATCTTTACTAACGTTTTAGTTGAATTATTCATGGTTTCATTCTTCCTAGCATCAAGTGCTTATAACTTGTTCTTATCAATTTCAAGTTCAGCGGTGCTAATTCCTTATGCATTCTCAGCATTATACCAAGTTAAGTATTCATACCTTGATAAGGGTGCTAGCGACCGTAGACGTAATTTAATTCTTGGAATTATTGCTAGTGCATATTCCATTTGGTTGATTTATGCAGCTGGATTAAACTACATTCTATTGACCACAATATTGTTTGCGGCAGGGCTACCAGCTTATTGTTACTTACAAAAGGTCGATAATAAAAAAGATCATATTTTTACCAAACTAGAAAGATTATTAGCGATAGCATTGGTTATTTTAGCCGTAATTGCGATTTACGAACTAGTCACTGGTGGAATTACCATATAAAAAAAGAGTGATTAAGGAACTGAAGTTATAATATTGAACAGATAAATAAAAGCACTTTCGATAAAATGATTATTTTAATTTGATAAAATAACATAATTCGGAGGTGTTTTTTGTATGGCTAATAATAGATATTCATATGAA